>NZ_JBEXYS010000008.1:0-234768 GCF_040631045.1 Streptomyces sp. NPDC005706
ATCGTGCCGTGCATCGTGAACGCCTGGTTGAACTGCTCGTTCGACATGATCTGCAGGCCCGGACGGGCCAGCTCGGCGCGCATCAGCAGCGCCATCACGCCACCGATCAGGAAGAACGCGAACGCGGTGACCAGGTACAGCGTCCCGATCGTCTTGTGATCGGTGGTCGTCAGCCACCGCACGGCCCTGATGTCTCTGATCCTCTTCACGTCCCGCCTGTGTCGGCACCCGGCCCGTCGGTCACACTCGGACGGCGCGAGAAGGATCACGGAAGAAGGGTGTGACGATCCGGTCGGTGCCGGACACGAACCGAACATGAGCAACGACGAGATCTTCGCCGCTGCCTATCGCGAGCACTACTGGGCGGTCAGCCGCTATGTCGCGAGGCGGCTGCGGGGACGGGCCGACGAGGTGGAGGAAGTGGTGGCGGAGGTGTTCACGGTCGCCTGGCGCCGCCGGTCCGACCTGCCCGCGACGCCGCTGCCCTGGCTGTACGGGGTGGCCCGCAACTGCCTGGCGAACGCGGTACGCGGTCAGGGGCGCCGGCGCCGGCTGGTGGACCGGCTCGGCAACGACGAGGCCGCGCACGCCCGGCACATCGCGGCCGGCCCCGGCACGGAGGCCCCCGGCGCCTGGGTGCACGAGGCCCTGGACCGGCTGTCCCCGGCGGACCAGGAGGTGCTGCGCCTGGCGGCCTGGGAGGAACTCGGCGCCGACGAGATCGCGGTCGCCCTCGGCTGCGGCGGCCGGGCCGCTGCCATGCGGCTGCACCGCGCCAGGAACCGGCTCAGGGCCGAGATCGACCGGCTGCGGCCCCCGGTCGCGGCCGCGACCGCCCCCGCCGACGCGACCCCCCGCGAGGACGACCGACATGGCTGACGAACTCGAACTCCTGCGCCGCGCCGACCCGGTGCCGGACGACGGCCCCCCTTTCGCCGACGGCCCGCTGGACGCGCGCGCGGAGCAACGGCTCCAGCGGCTGCTGAGCGAACCCCGCCCGCCGCGCCGGGCCCGGCCGTTCCCGGCGCCTCCCGGCCGTACCGGGCGCGCCCGGCTGGTCTGGGGGCTCGCCGCCTCCGCCGTCGTCCTGGTGTTCGCCGTCAACGCCGTGCTCGGCGATCCGGGCACCTCGCGGGCCGTGGCCGCACCTCGACCGCTGACGGTTCGCTCCGGCTCCGCCCCCGTACCCCTGCGGGACATGGTCGCCCTGGCCGACGCGGCCGCGGCAGCGGGCTCCCCGGGTCTGCGCAGGGGCACGCACGTGCAGTCGTGGAGCCTCGGCATGAGCGACGACAAGCCCCCGGTCACCCTCCCCGAGGAGCGGGTGGTGCGCTGGCGGGCCGACTCGAGCCACACCGAAGTGGTCGTGGCGACCGATCCGCGCCGGCCCGGCCGCCCCGTCCTCACCGACGAGGGCGGCGAGCCGCACCCGGTGGCGGACGGCCATGTGATCAGCCGGACCACGTACCCGCCGATGTGGAGCGACGCCCCGCCCGAGGCGCTCCCACCGCACACCGCGGCGCGCCTGCGCGCCTACCTCACCGAGATCGCCCGTCCCCGGGCCGACCGGGGCACGGCCGCGCTGAGCACCGCCGAACTGCTCGACGCGGTCGCGGAACTGCTGGATCACTGGACCCTCGGCACGCGGGAGTCGGCGGCCGTCGTCCGGCTGTTCGCCGGGAGCCGGGGACTCACACCGGCCGGCGAGGTGACCGACCGCCTGGGGCGCCCGGGACACGCATACGTGTTCGAGACCAAGGGCGTGCGGCACATGCTGATCCTGCAACCGCGCACCGGCGCCGTCCTCGGTATGGAGGAGACCTTCACCGAGGACGCCCCCGAATACGGCGTGAAGGCCGGGGCCGTCATGAGCTACAGCGCCTGGATGCGCTGATCACGCCCCGGCCCGGCGGGCCGGGGCCGGGGGAGTGCCCGCAGCCGGGCCCGTGTCCCGTGCGCCCCGGCGCCGGACCTCACCGGGGCCGGATCCGCCGGATCCGGGACGGGCGCGGCAGCGCGGGGCGCGGACGCGGGCGCACGGCCCGCAGGACGGACCGGACAACGGCGGCGGACAGGTGCACACCCGCTGCGGACACCGGCGCGGACCGTCGCGGGCGGGCCCGCCCCAGTCCCGCCCGGGCCGAGAAGGTCCAGGTCATTCGCGTGCTGACCTGGACCCTCGCGGTCTTCCTCCCTACTCGTCCCATGCCTGGATCAGAATCTGCTCGGCGATCTTTCCATCCCGCAGGGTGATCATCGACTCGGCGAGGACCCGGGTGCCGTCTCCGTACTCGCAGGACTCGCAGTAGGCGGCGTGGTCGCCCTGGACGACGCACCCGTCCAGCTTGTGCGTCATGTCGCGGCTGTAGACGTCGTCGAGCATCGCGGCGATCTCGCCCCGGCCGCGCAGGACCTTGGGATGGCTCGGCTGGGTGTTGCGGTCGATGATGCGGATCTGCGCGTCGTCGGCGTAGAGGGACAGCAGGGTGTTCCCCGTGGTCCCCTCTATGCCCCGGCGCAGTGTCTCGGTGTCGAAGCTGGAGCCTGTCGCGGTGCCCATGATGTGACCTCCTTCAGGCGCCCGCGGCCCGGCGGGAAAGGGCGGCGCGAGCCCCATCTCCGAGGCTCCTCCGCCCCGGCGGGCTCGGCAAGCGCAGAAGGACCGGTCCGCCTGACGGGTGAGCACCGCCCGGTGCCCGTGTCCGGCCGGGGTCCCGCGCCGTTGCTGAGGGCATGATCTCAACACGACGCATCGTCGCCGCCGTCGGTCTCGCCGCCGGGTTCGCGGGCCTCGCCGCCCCCATGGCGAGCGCGGCCGACACCGGCGCGGCGGACACCGGGCGGGTCAGCCCGATGACCGCCCTGGACTCGCTCGCCACCACCGGGCTCCCCGCCGACGAGCAGGGCCAGATCCCCAAGGTCTCCGAGCAGCTGGGCGGACTGAACCAGATCGACTCGGCCGACGGACTGGGGCACCTGAGCCAACTCACCGATCTGGTCGACCCCGCGACCGGTCTGCTTCCCGGCCTCTAGGCCTGACCTCCGCGGTCCGGGGCGTCCCCGCTCGGGGACGGCCCCCGGACCGGTCCGGCGGTCCGCCGCGCCGAAACGAAAGATCCACTTTTCCGGTCGTGGCCCGTGCCGCCACCCGTGGTTCGCGCGTAGGGTCGCACCGAACGCACTACGAGGAAAGGGCCGGACCATGGCGCAGGAAGTACGCGGCGTGATCGCACCGGGGAAGGACGAGCCCGTACGGATCGAGACGATCGTGGTCCCGGACCCCGGGCCCGGTGAAGCCGTCGTACGCGTCCAGGCCTGCGGTGTCTGCCACACCGATCTGCACTACAAACAGGGTGGCATTTCGGACGACTTCCCCTTCCTGCTCGGTCATGAGGCCGCCGGTGTCGTGGAGTCGGTCGGCGAGAGCGTCACGGACGTGGCCCCCGGCGACTTCGTGATCCTCAACTGGCGTGCCGTGTGCGGGAACTGCCGGGCCTGTCTGCGCGGCCGGCCCTGGTACTGCTTCAACACCCACAACGCCGAGCAGAAGATGACCCTGGCCGGCACCGGGCAGGAGCTGTCCCCGGCGCTGGGCATCGGCGCGTTCGCCGAGAAGACGCTGGTCGCGGCCGGACAGTGCACCAAGGTGGACCCGGCCGTCTCGCCGGCCGTCGCCGGACTGCTCGGCTGCGGTGTCATGGCCGGCATCGGCGCCGCGATCAACACCGGCAACGTGGGCCGCGGCGACTCCGTCGCCGTCATCGGCTGCGGCGGCGTCGGGGACGCGGCGATCGCCGGGGCCAACCTCGCCGGGGCGGTGAAGGTCATCGCCGTCGACATCGACGACCGCAAGCTGGAGAAGGCCCGCACGCTGGGCGCCACCCACACCGTCAACTCCAAGGAGAACGACCCGGTCGAGGCGATCCGTGAGCTGACCGGGGGCTTCGGCGCCGACGTCGTCATCGAGGCGGTCGGCCGTCCGGAGACCTACCGGCAGGCCTTCTACGCCCGTGACCTGGCCGGCACCGTCGTCCTCGTCGGCGTGCCCACCCCGGAGATGAAGCTCGAACTGCCCCTGCTGGACGTCTTCGGCCGCGGTGGCTCCCTGAAGTCCTCCTGGTACGGCGACTGCCTGCCCTCCCGGGACTTCCCCATGCTGATCGACCTGCATCTGCAGGGCCGGCTGCCGCTGGACGCGTTCGTCACCGAGACCATCCAACTCGACCAGGTGGAGCAGGCGTTCGAGCGAATGCACCACGGCGACGTGCTGCGCTCGGTGGTGGTCCTCTGATGACCGTACGCATCGAACGCCTGGTGACCTCGGGCCAGTTCAGCCTCGACGGCGGCACCTGGGACGTCGAGAACAACGTGTGGATCGTCGGCGACGAACGGGAGGTGATCGTCATCGACGCCGCCCACGACGCCGAGGCGATCGCCCGCGCCGTCGACGACCGACGCCTGACCGCCATCGTGTGCACCCACGCCCACAACGACCACATCGACGCCGCTCCCGCGCTAGCCGAGCTCACCGGCGCCACCATCTGGCTGCACGCCGACGACATGCCGCTGTGGCGGCTCACCCACCCCGACCGCGAGCCCGACCGGCACCTCGTCGACGGCCAGGTCATCGAGACCGCCGGCGCCGACCTGACCGTGCTGCACACCCCCGGCCACGCGCCCGGTGCCGTCTGCCTGTACGACCCTGGACTGGGCGCGGTGTTCACCGGCGACACCCTCTTCCAGGGCGGCCCCGGCGCCACCGGGCGCTCGTACTCCCACTTCCCGACGATCATCGACTCCATCCGGGACCGACTCCTCACTCTCCCGCCGGAGACCAAGGTCCTCACCGGACACGGCGAGTCCACCACCATCGGGGCCGAGGCACCCCACCTCGAGGAGTGGATCAAGCGCGGGCACTGACCCCGGCACCGCCGAGGGGCGGTAAAAGGTGACAGGAGATGTCCGGCTTCCCCGTGAGAGTGGGCGACGACAGCAGTCGTACACGTACAGGAGGCCGGACATGTCAGGTCCGCTGCGGGGCAGGGTCGCGCTGGTGGCAGGGGCGACCCGGGGCGCGGGGCGAGGTATCGCCAGGGAACTCGGGGCGGCCGGCGCGACCGTCTACGTCACCGGACGCAGCACCCGCGCCCGCCGCTCCGAGTACGACCGCCCCGAGACCATCGAGGACACCGCCGACCTGGTCACCGAGGCCGGCGGCCACGGTGTCGCCGTGCCCGTCGACCACCTCGACCCGGCCGCGGTACGGGACCTGGTGGACCGGGTCGCCCGCGAGCAGGGCCGCCTGGACCTGCTGGTGAACGACATCTGGGGCGGCGAGAAGCTCTTCGAGTGGGACACGCCGGTGTGGGAGCACGACCTGGACAACGGGCTCCGGCTGCTCCGCCTCGCCGTCGAGACGCACGCGATCACCAGCCACTTCGCGCTCCCGCTGTTGCTGCGCCACCCCGGCGGCCTGGTGGTCGAGGTCACCGACGGCACCGCCGACTACAACCGCGACACCTACCGCGTGAACCTCTTCTACGACCTCGCCAAGACCTCCGTACTGCGCATGGCCTTCGCCCTGGGGCACGAACTGGGTCCCCGCGGTGCGAGCGCGGTGGCGCTCACCCCCGGCTGGATGCGCTCGGAGATCATGCTGGAGGCCTTCGGCGTGCGTGAGGACAACTGGCGCGACGCGCTCGACCGCGAACCGCACTTCGCCATCTCCGAGACCCCGCGCTACACCGGCCGCGCCGTCGCCGCCCTGGCCGCCGACCCCGAGGTCTCCCGTTTCAACGGGCAGTCCCTGTCCAGCGGCGGGCTCGCCCGGGTGTACGGCTTCACCGACCTGGACGGCAGCCGCCCCGACGCCTGGCGGTACCTGGCCGAGGTACAGGACCCGGGGCGGCCGGCCGACACCACCGGATACCGCTGAGCCCGGCGTCCGCACCGCCCCGGCCGGGCACGCGGCCCCCGGATCCCCGACGCCCCTGAGCCCCGGAGCCCCCGAGTTCACCGTTTCGTCACAGCCTGGCCGGAACCACAACCCTCCGGCGCCCGGGCAGGTCTAGTAGTCCGGAACCGCGGGAATCGCGATGGGAACCACCCGGGGACACCCCGGGCGCAAGGGGACAAGGGGAAGAGGCCGACATGGGGGACATACGCAGACGCGGTGTCGTCGCACTGGGCGTCACCGGACTGGTGGCGCCGCTCACACTCGCCTTCACCGCGGCGCCGGCCCAGGCCGCGAGCTGCACCACACAGGCGGGCCCGTACCAGAAGCAGGTGGAGAAGTTCCTCGGCCGGCCGGTCGACGGCAGGCAGTCCACCACCGACTGCAAGGCCATCCAGGCCTTCCAGAACAAGCACGGCATCACGCCCAACATCGGCTACGCCGGCCCCGTCACCTGGGGCGTGATGGATCTCATGAACAAGCAGAAGGCCGTCGGGAGCAACCCGAACAGGGACGGCAAGTGCCCGGTGAACAAGGGCCGGATCGCCTGCGTGAACCTCACGCTCCAGCTCAGCTGGATCCAGGACGGCAGCAGGCTCGTCTACGGACCCGTGCCGGTGCGTACCGGCCGCAACGGCTACGAGACCCGCACCGGTCTGAAGAAGATCTACTGGCGGGACATCGACCACGTCTCCACCATCTACAACGTGGCGATGCCCTACAGCCAGTTCTTCGACGGCGGTCAGGCCTTCCACTCGGTGGGCCTGAGCATGTGGAACCCGCCCGGTTCCCACGGCTGCGTGAACATGACCACGACCACCGCCAAGAAGTACTGGTCGCTGCTGAAGAACGGCGACGACGTCTACGTGTACGGCCGCAAGCCGGGCACCTGAGCCACGAACGGCGCGGCGGTGCTGTGATCCCGGTCACGGCGCCGCCGGCTGCGGGGCCGTCGCGCCCCCGTGGTCCGAAAGGTCAACTCGCCGGTTCGCCCGGCTCGTTGACGTGATGAGCAACACGGTCCGTTATGTCCGCATCGAGTGTACTTACTCACAGCGCCTTCACGTCGACCGGCATATGCTTCACAACATGTCCACCACTGTTGCAGCCGCCTCCGAGCGATCGGCCGCGGAGGTCAACGAGGAGATCAGGGCCCTGTGGCGCCGGTCGGGCGGGACACTGACCACCGAGCAGCGCGCGGAATACCAGCGCCTCGTGCTGGAGTGGGCCCTGGCGGCCCCGCAGTCCGACCGGGCCGCCTGATCCGACCGGCGGCCTTCCCGGCCGTACCGCCAAGGGCACCCGTGAGCGCACGGGTGCCCTTCTCGTCGTACCTCCCGGAGCCGGCCGGCTCCCGTCCACCGCCTCCGCTCAGCCCCACGTCGCCGAGTAGTGCCGCTGGTACGCCCTGCGGTCCTGCTCGGACCGGATGTACCGGGTCGCGACGAGGGCGATCAGGCTGCCCGCGAAGACCAGCAGCCCGGGGCCCACGTTCCGGGTGTCCGTCAGCCGCGCCAGCAGCGTCCGGCCCGCGGCGCCGGTGACCGGCGCCGCGGAACCGGGCGAGGCGGCGCTCGGCGCGACGGCGCCCCGCGAGGCCGGGGCGGACGGCGCGGGGGAGGACGCCGCGCCCTGTCCGCCGGCGGCGTTGCCCGCCGCGACCAGGAGCTTGACGTTCAGCGCGGTCAGCGCCTTGGTCACCGGCTGGAAGAACGTCGTACCGCCCGTGGTGCAGTCGCCGCTGCCGCCCGAGGTGACGCCCAGCGCGACACCCTCGGAGAACATCGGGCCGCCGCTGTCGCCGGGCTCGGCGCACACATTGGTCTCGATGAGCCCGGTGACGGTGCCCTCCGGGTAGTTCACGGTCGCGTTCAGGGCGGTCACCTGGCCGTCGTGCAGCCCGCTGGTACTGCCGCTGCGGAACACCCGCTGGCCCACCGACGGATCGGCGGCCCCGGTGATCCGCACGCCCTTACCGCCGCCGACCGCGACCACGTCGGCGCCGGGACCGGCCCGGCCCGAGTCGTACTGCACGAGCGAGAAGTCGCTGCCGGGGAAGTCGCTGCTCACCGTGCTGCCCAGCTGCCGGTCGCCCTGGTTGTCGGCGAACCAGGTGGACCCGGAGGGACCGCAGTGACCGGCGGTCAGGATGAAGTCGCGCTGCCCGTCGGTGACGTTGAACCCCGCCGAGCAGCGGCCCCCCGTGGACAGGATCGGCTGCGCCCCGTTCAGCCGCGCCGTGAAGGCGCCCTTCGCGCGCTCCATGTGCACGAAGCCCCCGATCCCGGAGGCCACCCGGCTCATCCGGGACCAGTCACCCGCCGACACCGTACGGTCGGCCCGCACCACGACCCGGTTGGTGCGGTAGTCCACCGCCCACGCGGTGCCGCTGACCCGGGGCGCCGAACGCAGCGTGCCGGTCGCCGACTTGAGCTCGTCCATGCTGTGCGGCACGACCTTCGCCTCGATCCCCGCCCGGCGTACCGTCCGCGCCGCCTCCGGGTCGGTCACCGCCACGACCGGACGGCCGTCGGCGCCGATCCAGTTCCCCGCCGTCCGCGCCGTACCGAGCCGGGCCACGAGCGCGGCACCGGGGTCACCGGCCGTGCCCGCCGAACCGAGCGGCCGGGCGGACGCGGGGGGTGTCTCGCTCGCCATGGCGGCCTGTCCGACCATCGCTCCTCCCACCAGGAGTCCGCCGACCGCCGCCAGCCGTGTCACCCGCCTCACGACCCGTCGTCGTGCGTGCCTCATGCATGGCTCCCGAACACCGGACGCGCGATGCCCGTACCGGCACCGCGGGGGCCCCGACCGGCGTCGGGCGCCCGGCGTTCAGTACGTGTCCGGGCCCGGCGGCGTTCACCGGCGGCGGCGATCCACCCGGCCGGGGGCCGCGCGCCCGCTCAGCCCTTGCGCGCCACCCCGCCGAACATGGCGACCTCCTCCGGCTCCGGGCCGGCGTCCGCGTCCGGGCGCCAGCGCGAGCAGGACACCACGCCCGGCTCCAGCAGCTCCAGACCGTCGAAGAACCGGACCACGTCCTGCGGCCTGCGCTGGGTCAGCTTCGGAGTGCCGTGCTCGTTCCAGAACTTGACGGCCTCGTCCACGTCCGGCATCGCCGGGCTGGTGATGGTGTGCGACAGCACCAGATGGCTGCCGGCCGGCAGCCGGTCGGTCAACTGCCGTACCAGGCCGTACGGGTCCTCCTCGTCGCCGATGAAGATGACCACGCCGAGCAGGATCAGCGCCACCGGCTGGCTGAAGTCCAGTGTCTTGGAGGCGTGCTCGAGGATCGCGTCGACGTTGCGCAGATCCTCGTCCAGGTAGTCGGTACGCCCCTCCGGCGTGCTGGTGAGCAGCGCCCGGGCGTGCGCGAGCACGAGCGGGTCGTTGTCGACGTACACGATCCGCGCGTCCGGTGCGACCCGCTGGGCGACCTCGTGCGTGTTGTCGGCGGTGGGCAGCCCGGTGCCGATGTCGAGGAACTGCCGGATGCCCACCTCGCCGGCCAGGTACCGCACCGCCCGGCCCAGGAACAGCCGGTCGGCGCGCGCGTAGTCCCCGATGCCGGGGTGGAGCCCGCGGATCTGGTCGCCGGCCGCGCGGTCGACCTCGTAGTTGTCCTTGCCGCCGAGCCAGTAGTTCCATATCCGGGCCGTGTGCGGCTGGCCCGTGTTGATACGGGCGCGCAGCGACACGGCCACGTCGTTGGTGGCTGCCGGGTTGTCGGTCACGTGGGGCTCCTGGTCGCCTGATGAGGGGGGTGCACCGGTCAAGACGCAATCTAGACGCCCGAGTTGACGCACGCGGCATGACCCGGGTATTCCGGGGCGTCCCGTGCCGGGCCCGGCCCCCCGACTCCTCGGCACCACGCGCCCCACCTGTCCGGCCTGCCCCGTTTCCGCACGGACCCCGGCCGCCTATCTTGAGCCCATGACCAGCACCTCGCACGGCACACCAGGCGACCCCGACCCGCTGCGCGCCCTCGGTCTCGAGCGGTTGCGCCGTCGTACGAGCATGAAGTGGCGCACCTACCCGGAGGACGTGCTGCCGCTGTGGGTGGCCGAGATGGACGTCCCCCTCGCCGGGTCCGTCGTCGGCGCCCTCACCGACGCGCTCGCCCTGGGCGACACCGGCTATCCCGCCGGCACCGCGTACGCCGAGGCGCTGGCCCGCTTCGCCGCCGAGCGCTGGAACTGGGACGGGATCGACATCGGGCGCACCGCGATCGTCCCGGACGTGATGCTCGGCGTGGTCGAGATGCTGAAGCTGGTCACCGGGCCCGGCGATCCGGTCGTCGTCAACTCGCCGGTGTACCCGCCGTTCTACCAGTTCGTCACCCACCTGGACCGCCGTGTGGTGGAGTCCCCGCTGGGCCCGGGCGGGCGCATCGACCTCGACCTGCTGGCCCGGACCTTCCGGGAGACGGCCGCGGACGGCGGCAGGGCGGCCTTCCTGCTGTGCAGCCCGCACAACCCCACCGGCACGGTGCACACCGCCGCCGAACTCACCGCCGTCGCGGACCTCGCCGAGCACTACGGCGTCCGGGTCGTAGCGGACGAGATCCACGCGCCGCTCGTCGCGCCCGGCGTCCCCTTCGTGCCGTACCTGAGCGTGCCCGGCGCCGAGCGCGGGCTGTCGCTGATGTCCGCCTCCAAGGGCTGGAACCTGGCCGGCCTGAAGGCCGCGCTCGCCCTCGCCGGACCCGGCGCCGCCGGGGACCTGGCGAAGATGCCCGAGGAGGTGAGCCATGGCCCCAGCCATCTCGGGGTGATCGCCCACACGGCCGCCCTGAACGACGGCACCGGCTGGCTGGACGCCCTGCTCACCGGGCTCGGCACCAACCGCCGCCTGCTCGCCGGGCTGCTGGCCGAGCACCTCCCGGCGATCCGCTACGACCCGGCCGAGGCCACGTATCTGGCCTGGCTCGACTGCCGCGCGCTCGGTCTCGGCGACGACCCCGCCGCGGTGTTCCTGGAGCGCGGCCGGGTCGCGCTCAGCTCCGGCCTGCCGTTCGGCACGGGCGGCGCGGGGCACGCCCGCCTCAACCTGGCGACCTCGCCGGAGATCCTCACCGAGGGGGTGCGCCGGATGGCCGCCGCCTCGGCCTGGCCTCCCCGGCCGTCCGCACGTGTGCCCGGACCGCCCGCGGGCTCCTAGACTGCCGGGCATGGACGACACTCGGCCGGACCGGCTCGCCGCCGGCAAGTACCTGCTGGTCACCAGCTACCGCAAGGACGGCACCCCGGTCGCTACGCCCGTCTGGGTGGTCCAGGACGGGGACGGACTCGGTGTGTGGACGACCGCCGACAGCTGGAAGGTCAAGCGGATCCGCCGGCGCGCCGATGTCCTCGTCGGACCCTGCGACGTGCGGGGCCGACCCACCGGCGGCCAGGTCCCGGCCACCGCCGAGATCACCGACGCGGCCACCACTGCCCGCTACCGCACCCTCATCGCCCGCAAGTACGGCATCGTCGGCCGGCTCACCCTGCTTGGCAGCCGGCTGCGGCGCGGCACGGACGGCACGGTCGGGATCCGGGTGACCTTCGGGCCCTGAGCGGTCCGCCGCCCCGGCGGGCCAGGGCGATCGGTGCGCGGGCGGGGGAGCCGCCGGGGCGTCAGCTCCAGGCGCGGTAGGGCTCGTCGACCAACTGGAAGACCGGCTCACCGCGCACCGGGTCCTTGGCCGTGGAGAGCCGCACTCGGTCCCCGCTGTGTATGCCGATCGGCGGGCCCATGACCCGGCCCCGTACGACGAACCCCTCGCTCATCTCGATCAGCGACACGTTGCGCGCCGCGGGGGTGTTGCGGTGCACCACGGTGGAGTGGCGCACCGTCCCGGTGCCCTCGCTGCGCTCGGTGCGCAGTTCACTGCCCTGGCACACCGGACACAGCAGCCGGTGGTACATGGCGGTGCCGCACCAGGTGCAGCGCTGGAAGGTGATGGCGTCCTTGGAGTCAGCGGCGACGGGTTCGAGGAGGCCCGTCGCGGAGCCGGCCGCCGGAATGGAGGCGCTTGCTGAGTGGTGGTACACGCTGGACAACTCCCTGCGCTCGGCCGGAATCCCGCATGCCCGGCCTGAGCCGCGCACGTCTGCGCACGGCCGCGGTGCCACCGTGCACGCCCACAGATTATGGCACTGGGTGCCACTCGTAAAGGCACTCCGTACCCCAAATCTGTGGAGGTCCGGTGCGCGGGACCGGTGTGCGCGGGGAGGGTCAGGCGCGGCCGGTCAGCGCTTCGAACTCCTGCACCACGCGCCACAGCGGGGCGGACCGGCGGGCCACCAGCACGACGACGTCGCCGCGCTCATCGTCCCCCGGCCGTCCCGGGGTGCTCACCCGCACCGGCCGGTCGAACGCGGCCTGCACATGCCCGAGGGCGTGGTCCACCTCGGCGCCCGCGTCGCCCCTGCCGTCCGAACGCAGCCAGGAGCGCAGGGCGTTGTTGTGCGCGGCGACCACGGCGGCCGCCACCACGTCGGCGCGCAGCGTTCCGTCGGGCAACCCGGCGAAACGGCGCCGCAGGTACTCGGCGAGCGCCCGCTCGTAGCGCCACACCACCGACAGCTCGTACGCGCGCAGCCCCGGCACCTGCTTGGTGAGCCGGTAGCGCTGCACGGAGAAGGTCGGGTTCTCCGCGTACATCCCCAGCACCAGCCGGGCCGCGTCGCACACCCGCCGCACCGGCTCGGCGTCCGCCGCGCTCGCGGCGAGGAACGCGGTCATGTCGGCGAGGCAGCGCTCGTGGTCGGGGAAGACCACGTCCTCCTTGGAGGGGAAGTAGCGGAAGAACGAGCGCCGGCCGACCCCGGCCAGCGCCACGATGTCGTCCACGGTGGTCTGTTCGTACCCGCGTTCCAGGAAGAGCTGGAAGGCCGCCGCGACCAGGGCGTCCCGCATCGGCGGCTTCGCGGCCGGCGCCGCGCTGCTGGAGCTCATGAACGGGAACGTAGCACCAGAACCGGATCGGTGACACTCAGTGCAGCTAGCGGGCGCGAATGAGGGAACTGAGTGCTGTGCAGGGCCGGTAAAGGCGAGGCGTAACCTTTCCGCAGCCGCCGCCGGCCCCCACCCCCGTTCCCCGTTCAGTGCCGCCAGGAGACCTCATGCCCACCGCCCGCCCCCGCATTCTCTACGTCACCGACCTGGCGTACCCAGCCCGCGGACGCCGCTACTGCGACGAGGACGTCCTGCTCACCTCCCGGCTGCGCGAGCACTTCGACCTCGCCCTGTGCCACCCGCTGGACGCGGCGGCGCTCATGGACGGCTACGACGCCGTGGTCGTCCGCAACAGCGGGCCCGTCCTCGGCTACCAGAAGGAGTACGAGGCCTTCCGTGAGCGGGCCCTCGTCGCCGGGGCCCGGGTGTACAACCCGCTCACCGGCAAGGCGGACATGGTGGGCAAGCAGTACCTGCTCGACCTGAGCGCCGCCGGCTTCCCGGTCATACCGACCGTCGACCGCGTCGCGGACCTGCACCGGCTGCCCGCCGCCGAACGCTACGTCGTCAAGCCCAAGCTCGGCGCGGACTCCCTGGGCCTGCGGATCCTGCCCGCCGGCCGGCTCACCGGGCTCGCCGACGGCACGGTCCTCGTCCAGCCGTGCGTCGACTTCGCGTACGAGGTGTCCTTCTACTTCGTGGACGACGACTTCCAGTACGCCCTCTACGCCCCCGACCCGGAGCGACGCTGGGAGCTCGTGCCGTACCCGGCCACCGCCGCCGACCTGGAGTTCGCCCGGCGCTTCATCGACTGGAACGCTCTCGGGCAGGGCATCCAGCGCGTCGACGCCTGCCGCGCCCCGGACGGCGAACTGCTGCTGGTCGAACTGGAGGACCTCAACCCCTACCTGTCCCTGGACGCGCTCCCGGAAGAGGCGCGGGACGCCTTCGTCGGCGCGCTGACCTCGTCCCTGGGCCGGTTCGTCCAGCAGGCGCCCGTCCCGGCCTGAACGGGGCCGCCGTCCCCGCCGTATCTCACGCCGGGGACCGCGGACGTGCGTACGCACGGGACGGAAGGAGAGCAGGGTGCCGACACCGCCCGACCCTGAACAGCCGCACCCCGGGCCGCCCCTGGAGCCGGTCCGCGTCCTGCGCCCGCGCCGCTTCGACGCCCTCGCCGAGCTGATGCGGGAGATGCACCCGGAACCGGGACCGGAGACGCGCCCGGGACCGGACGGACGGCGGCCGCCCGGACCGCGGCCGGACGTGCCGGGGCCGCGCTCACCGGCACCGTCCGGGCACGCGGCGTACGAGTCCTTCGGGACGGCACCCGGGCCGGGCCGCGCCGCGTCCGAGGTGCCCCGCTCCGCCGAGGACGAGACCCAGGAACTGCCGCCCGTCCCGGCCGCACCGCGACCCGTTGCCCCCGGCGCCGGACGACGCCGTGCCGCCGCGGCCCTGGCGGTCGGCGCGGCCGCGCTCGCCGGCTTCGGCTGCGCCCTGCTGCTCCCCGCCCGGCAGGGCGCCACCGCGGCCCCGCGGCCCTCCCACCCCGTCGCATCGGCTCCGGCCTCCCCGGCTCCGGCCTCCCCGGCTCCGGCCTCCCCGGCTCCGGCCTCCCCGGCTCCGGCCTCCCCGGCGGGCACCCCCTCCACCGACCCGGACGGTCCCGGCACCCTCCGGCAGGGTGACACCGGCCCCGAGGTCACCGAACTGCAGCAGCGTCTGCTGGGCGTCCCCGACGTCTACCGCGACGGCTCCACCAGCGGCACCTACGACGCCGTGCTCACCGAGGCCGTGGCCCGCTTCCAGCTCTGGTACGGCATCACGGGCGACGAGACCGGCGTCTACGGCGACGACACCCGCCGGGCGCTGGAGTCCCGGACGGCCGCCGGCACCGGCGGCTGACCCGGTGACGCGGGCACCCGCTCGTACCCGCCCGTGGTTCGGCTCCGCGCGCCCGGGGCACTCTCACCACACCCGAGGCCTCCGGCGGGCGTCCGCGACGGAGGGGGGAGGGACGACGGCACGGAGGAGAGCTGGGCGGCATGACGGACGTGAAGGGCTTCTTCCGGCGACTGGATCCGGACCTGTGCGTGGTGACGGCCGCGGCGGGCGGCGAGCGGGCCGGGTGTCTGGTGGGCTTCGCCTCGCAGTGCTCCATGCGGCCGCCGCGGTTCGCGGTGTGGCTGTCCAAGGCCAACCGCACCTATGAGGTCGCCCGGGCCGCACGCTGCCTCGCCGTGCATCTGCTCACCGGCGACCAGCGGGAACTCCTGGAGATCTTCGGCGGCGAGACCGGCGACGAGGTCGACAAGTTCGCGCGGGTGTCCTGGCGGGAGGGGCCCGACGGCACCGTCGTGCTCCGGGACGCGGCGGCCTGGTTCACCGGCACCATCCTGCACCGCACCGACGGCGGCGACCACGTCGGCTTCGTCCTCGATCCCCTGCAGGGGGGCGAGGGACCCGGCGGGCCGCTGCTCCGGCTCTCCGACGCGAAACGCATCGAACCCGGGCACCCGACGGGCTGAACCGGCGGCACGCGGGGACGGCCGGGAACGGCGGACTCCGCTACTCCTCCTCCAGCGGCATCCGGATGTCCAGCACGCACACGTCGTCCCGCCGCTCGCCCGGCAGCATCGCCGCGAGCAGCGCCTCAAGCGACCCGGCGGCGCCGCACTCGTGCGCGAGCACCGCCTCGGCCATCCGGGCGAGGCCCGCGTCGATCCCCTCACCGGGGCGTTCCACCAGGCCGTCGGTGTACAGCAGCAGCCGGTCCCCGGGCTCCAGGCGGATCTCGGCCGACTCGTAGACGGGGGTCGTGCTCGCGCCGAGCAGCATGCCGCGGGGGCGGTCGAGGTAGCGGATCTCGCCGTCGCGCACGAGCAGCGGCGGCGGATGGCCGGCCTGGGTCCAGGAGAGAACCCGGGCCGCGTGGTCGTAGCGGGCGAGCACCATGGTGGCCGTGGACCGGGCGTCCCGGGACTGCAGCAGGAGCTGGTTCAGCCGCGCGAGCGCGCCGGTCAGCGAGGAGCCCGTGCTGACCATGCCCTTGGCGGTGAACCGGAGCTGGGCCATCGTGGCCACCGCGCCGACACCGTGACCGGCCACGTCACCGACCACGAACAGCGCGGAGTCCTCGGGCAGTTCTATGGCGCTGAACCAGTCACCGCCGACATGGACGCCGGACTGGGCGGGCAGATAGGCGACCTCTATGCGCAGTCCGGCCAGTTGGACCGGCTTGCTGGGCAGCGGCAGCAGCGCGTGCTGCAGCCGGGTGGCCAGCGCCCGTTCGGCCTGCAGCACACCGTGCTGCAGCAGCATCGCGCGTTCGCTCTCGGCGAGGGCCAGTTCGACGCTGCGCTGCGCGGAGACGTCCTGGACGAAGCCGTGCACCTCGGCGACGGTGCCGTCCGGTTCCGTCACGGCCTCCGCGACCATCCTGAGGTGCCGCACGCCCAGCGGGCCCTGGATCCGGAACGGCACGTCGAACGGCTTGGCGCGTCCGCAGAGTTGGGTGATCGCGCGACGCAGGGCGGGCGCGTCCTCGGGCACCGCGAGGCCGGGCAGCCCCGCCAGGGCGACCGGTCCGCGCGTGCGGTCCCGGCCGAGTACGGCGAACGCCTGCGCGGACCAGGCGGTCTCCTCGGTGACCAGGTTCCAGTTGGCCCAGCCGAGATTGCCGAGCCGCTGGACGTCCGACAGCCGCTGCTCCTGGAGCTCCGCCGGGTCGTGCCGCAGCCAGGACACCAGGAGCCCGTCGCCGAAGGGCGCCGCCCGCACCGAGTAGGTGCCGCTCACGGGCACCGCGTCGGTGATGTCCTGGTAGGCGAACGGCTCGCTCTCGAACGCCGCCCCGGTGGTGAGCGCGTCCAGGTAGCCGTGCCACAACGGCTCGCCCGCGACGGACGGATAGCTCTCCAGGATGTGGCTGCCGACCAGGTCCCGGCCGGTCCGGCCGAACACGTCGACCGCCTCGGGGGTGGCCGCGTCGATGCGGTAGTCCTCCACCTCGCCGGAGGCGGCGCGCAGCGGGGTCAGGAGGATCGCCGCCCCGGGCAGGGCGTCGAGCACCGACTGCACGGTCCGGGTGACGGTTTCGTCGGGACGTTCCGGCGGGGCGTCGAAGGCCCGCAGCCGGCCCGCGCACAGCCGGGCCACGGCCCGCAGCAGTTCCCGCTCCCGTGCCTCGAAGGGGCCGTCCTGCCGGCGCAGCACGCCGAGGGCGACGCCGGCCGTGCCCCCGGCCGGCACCGGCAGCCAGGCCCGCGACGGCCAGCGCTCGGGCGGTTCGCCGATCAGCAGGTACTGCTCCCGGTCCGCGGCCGGATCCTCCAGCCAGCGAGGCTCGCCGGCCCGCAGGGCGTCGAGCGGGGCGACACCTGACACGGGCGGTACGTGGCGCCACTGCGTGGCGAGGGTCGGATCGATCCCCGCGTGCCCGAGCAGTTCGAGCCCGCCTCCCCGCAGCCGTTCGTAGAGCATCACGGCGTCGGCGCCCACCTCCGGCGCCAGGTGCTCCAGCAGGCATCCGGCCAGCTCCTGCGGCGAGCCGACCCGGATCAGGGCCCGGCCGACGCGGCCCAGCACGTCGGCGAAGTCGCCGGTGCCGGCGAGCGGGGGGTCCCAGCGGCCGGCGGCCGGGGGCTGGCCGGCGCCCGTGGCGGGCCGCTCGGCCGGCAGCAGGGCGCCCAGGGTGAGCCAGCACTCCTCGAGGAGCGTACGGTTGCCGGTCTTGGCGCCCCGCAGCAGTTCGTCGTGGGCGGCGTCGGGGGAGCAGCCGGTCGATGCCATCAGGGCGCCCGTGGCCCGCTCCAGCAGGGCCGACGTCGCGGCCTGGTCCCGCAGCCGCTCCAGTTCCGCGCGCTGCCGGGCCACGACTCTGGCCAGCGCCGCCACATCGGCGCGCGTGCCGGGGTCCACGGGGGGCACGGGCTCGCTCGTCACGCGACGAGCATCGCACATCCGGGCCCCTTCGATCACTCGTCTGCCGCATCCGTTTCTCCCGGTCGGCGGCGTGGACGCACCGGCCGGCAGAGGGCGGTGCGGCGGGGGCCGGCCGGGGTGCCGGGCCGGCCTCGGTCAGCGGCCGGTACCGCGTCCGGCCAGTGCCTCGCTGACCGCGCGGACACTGCGCGCGATGTGCTGGAGCTGCATGACCTCGGCGGCGTACAGCTTGATCGTGTGTTCGATGACCGACTCCGGCAGGCCGAGGACGGGCAGTTCGGCCCGGGCCGTCTGCAGCGCGGTCCGCGCCACCCGGACCTCCTGCTGCACCTGGATCTGCGCGTGCCGGGCGAGCAGGACGGGATGCCGGATCATCGCCGGGTAGCTGCCGTAGCGCGCCGGGATCAGCTCGCGCAGCCACTTGGCCGCCGAGCGTTCCCAGTCGTAGGTGCCCGGCATCTTGACCTGACAGGGCCAGTCGGGGCTGATGCGCGTGGTGGTCAGGGGCATGGGTCTTCGCTTCCGGTGTGCGGCGTCATGAGGGTGGTCCGCCGGTTGGGGCGGCCCCGGCCTAGGGGATGACCGGGGCCGCCACGGGCGCGCCGCCTGGGCGGTGCGCCACCGGACATCCCTGGCGCCGACGTGGGTAGGGAACGGCGGCTTGGGATGTCCGAGCGGGAGCCCCGGACGACGGGAACCGGCGCGTCGGGCGGGCTTGCATGCGCATGCGGTACGTCGTCCTTCTCGGGGCGGTGTCGCGGGCGGGGCCCGCGGGGCCGGACCGCCCCGGAGGGTACCGGGTGCGATCCGTGAGCAGTATTTATATATGCCGTCGGCTTGGCAAGACGTATGAAAACATTCATGCGCGGTATGCGGTGAATGATCCCCGTACGGCGAAGGATTTCCGTGCCGGTGGCGCGTGGCGAGAAGATCTGGCGCGGACCCGGCCACCCGCGAAAGGTTCAGTCCTTCAGGAAGAAGTGGTGCTGATCGGCGCCCTGTTCGTACTTCTCCAGCCGGGCCTGGGTGCGCTCGGGATCGGCGTCGGTCATGGCCTGCAAAATCGCCGCGGCCAGCACGCCGGGCGCGGCGTAGGAGTCGAACACCAGCCGGGAGCCGGTGCCGGTGGCGAAGACGATGTCCGCCTCCTCGGCCAGCGGGCCGAGCGCCAGGTCGGTGATCAGGGCGACCTTCAGCCCCGCCTCCCGCGCCACCCGGAGCGCGGTGAGCGTCTCCTGGGCGTGCCGCGGCATGGAGAACGCCAGCACCCAGGTGCCGCCCGCCTCGCGGGCCTGCAGCAGGGTGTCGTAGGCCACGCTGCCGCCACGCGTCACCAGCCGCACGTCGGGATGGATGCGCCGGGCGGCGTAGCCGAAGTACTCGGCCAGCGACACGGAGATGCGCAGGCCCAGAACGGTCAGCGGGGTGGAGCGGGACAGTTCCCGGCCGACGCGGATCACCCGGTCGGGGTCGGCGACGTCGCGGCGCAGGTTCTCCAGGTTCTGGATCTCGGCGTCCACCGCGGCCTGCAGTTCGTTGGCCCGGTTCTCCTCGCCGGGTCCGCCGGCCAGGCTGCTGAGCGCGATCGACTGGAGCTTCTCCCGCAGCGCCGGGTAGCCGCTGAAGCCGACGGCGGCCGCGAAACGGGTGACGGAGGGCTGGCTGACGCCCACGCGGTCCGCCAGCTCGGTGATCGACAGGAACGCGGCCTCGGTGATGTGCTCGATCAGGTACTGGGCGACCCGGCGCTGCCCCGGCGACAGCTGCGGGCCGTCGAAGAGTTCCCTGAGCTGGGAGGTCGGTGCCGCCTCGGCCTCCGGCACGGTCTTGCCCGAGGTGATCGCTGATGCCTGGGCGCGTGCCTGCTGCGGCGAGGGCACCGGTCCGTCTCCATTGTCTCCCACGACCACTCAACATAGCTCACCGGCCGTCATGAGCAGGGGGTTTACGGGGTGGCGGGCTCACCGCCGGTACAGGGTGATGGAATGCCCGACCTCGCCGACCGGACGGCTGGAACCGATCAGTTCCGCCAGGTCGCCGCGCGCCTTGGCGGCCGCCGAGTCGGACACGGCCAGCAGCCCGTGCACCCGCTCCGGCGCCACCCCGCGCGGATCGTGGGCGGTGATCCCGTAGTACGACGGCACCCCGCTGCCCTTGTAGACCAGCCACACCCGCTCGCCCGGGTACCGCTGCCGCAGCCGGTCGGCGAGCCGGCCCAGGTCCTGGCCCCAGTCCACGTTGGAGTCGTGCAGCAGCCGGTGGGTGTGCGCCGTACCGCCGAACGCCTCGTTGGCGTACGGCAGGTAGTACGGGAAGGTCCGCAGCGAACTCACCGCCACCAGCAGCACCAGCAGCCCCACCGGCACCTCGGTCCGGTGCCGGCGCACCGTGAGCACGCAGGCCCCGGCCACCGCGAGGAACACCGGCACGAACACCGCGTACCGGGTGCCCAGGTCGCGGGAGCCCGTCATCGCCGCCGCCAGCAGGACCGCGGGCGGCAGCAGCAGATACGGCGCCACCGGACGCAGCCGCCGCACCGCCACGGCCAGCACGGCACCGGCCGCGCCCAGCGCCAGCAGCCCGAGCGGCGTCTTCACCAGCAGCGCGGCCGGCAGGTAGTACCAGCGCGAGCCCGTGTACAGGTGCCCGAACAGAAAGCCCTGCCAGTGCTGGTCCTCGAAACCGAACTGCACCCGCATCCCGGCCCGGTACGCGGGCGGCAGCGGCAGCAGGTCCGTGACCCGCCCGCGCAGCCCGTGCACGGCCGGCACCGGCTCGGCGGGGTCGAACCGCAGCCGCGGATCGACCACCAGATACGCCGCCCAGACCACGGCGACCGCCGCCACCAGCACGCCCGCGGCGGCCGCGGCCGCCCGCCGCACCCTCCCGCGGCGGCCCGTACCCGCCACCGACAGCACCGCCAGCAGCACCACCACCGGGACGGCCGGCAGCGCGCTCATCTTCGTCGCCACCGCCGCCCCCAGCGCCACACCGGACAACGGCAGGCACAGCCGGGGCCGGCGCCGCGCCCGCCACACCAGCCACGCCGACGTCAGCACGAAACCCGCCGCCGGCACGTCCAGCGTGGCCAGCGAGCCGTGCGCGATCACATCGGGGGAGAAGGCGTACAGCGCCAGGCCCGCCAGACCGCCCCCGGTGCCCGCCACGTCCCGCGCGAACGCGAACACCACCGCACCGAACAGCAGGGTCAGCGCGATCACCGGCAGCCGCGCCCACCACATCAGCCGCCAGGGGTCGTTGCCCGACTCGTACAGCAGATGCCGGCCCACCTCGCCCTGGGTGCCGGAGTACGCCGGGTCGTAGCGCGGATCCGCCACCGCCACCCCGGCCGCGATCAGCAGCTTGCCGAGCGGCGGATGCTCGGGGTTGTACCGCACCCGGTGCTCGCGCAGGTAGTCGGTGGCCGTCGCCACGTACACCGGCTCGTCGATGGTGGGCGTCTGCCGGACGGCCGTGGTGACCATCGCGGCCGCCATCTGGGCCAGCAGCAGCGCCGCCAGCAGCGGCACCAGCCACCGCCGGTGGCGCGAGAGCCCGGCGAGCCCGCCCGGCCGTGCCGGGGCCCGCTCGGGGCCGCCGTCGCCGGGCACCCCCGGTGCCAGGACGGCACCGCCCGTGCCGGTCCCGTGCTGCTCGCGCGCCGTCATCCGCACCGCTCCCGCCACCGGGACGTCACCGCTGCCCGGGCCGCACCGGCCGACCCTCCGCCCCGCCCACCGGTACGGCCGGCGGCCCGCGGGAGTTCAACCGCCACGGCCGCCGCCTACGGCGTCGGCAGCGCGCCCGCCGGCACCATCAGGTCCGCCCGGTCCCGCGTCGTCGCGATCAGGTCGGCGTTGCGCTGGTCCGTGCCCAGCACCCAGGCCATCGCCGCCCCGTGCTCCTTGCCGAACTCCACGTGCCGGGCGACCAGCCGCCGGATCCGCTCCTCCTCGTCGATCTCGCAGAACCACACCTCGTCCAGGCACGGCCGCACCCGCGCCCACGAACCCTCGCTCAGCAGCAGGTAGTTGCCCTCGGTCACCACCAGTCGCGCGCTCGGCGGCACCGGGATCGAGCCGGCGACCGGCTGCTCCAGCACCCGCTCGAACCCGGGCGCGTACACCACCTCGCCGGTCTCCTCGCGCAGCCGCCGCAGCAGGGCCGCGTACCCGGCCGCGTCGAACGTGTCCGGCGCGCCCTTGCGGTCCCGGCGGCCCAGCTGGTCCAGTTCGGCGTCGGCCAGATGGAAGCCGTCCATCGGCACGTGCGCCACCCAGGGCGGCCCGCCCGCGTTCAGGGCCCGCACCAGGTGCTCGGCCAGCGTCGTCTTGCCGGAGCCCGGGCCACCCGTGACACCGAGGACGGCGCGCCGCCCGTCCCGGGTGAGGGCGCGGGCGCGGTCGAGGAGGTCGTCGAAGGTCAGCGGCACACCGCAGAGTCTGTCACCCGGGCTCGAACGGTGAGGCCCCGGTGAGAAGGTGCGGAAGTATCGCTCGTGTGGCGCTCGCCACCCACTGGACGGCGCCTCTCGGGGAACAGTGCTGAGTATGACTCAGCTCGGTCTGCCCGACACCATCCAGGCCTGCCTCTTCGACCTCGACGGGGTCGTCACCAGGACCGCCGTCGTGCACGCGGCCGCCTGGAAGGAGACCTTCGACGCCTTCCTCAGCGCCTACGAGGGCGAGCGGGGACGGCCGTTCGACGAGGTCGCCGACTACGACGAGTACGTCGACGGACGCCCGCGCGCCGACGGGGTCCGCGCCTTCCTCGACTCGCGCGGCATCCACCTGCCCGAGGGCGGTCCCGACGACCCGCCGGACGCCGGGACCGTGAACGGTCTCGGCAACCGCAAGAACGTGCTGCTGCTGGAGAAGATCCGCACCGGGGGCGTGGAGGCGTACGAGGGCACTCTGCGCTACCTGGAGGCGGTCCGTGCCGCGGGCCTGCGCACCGCGATCGTCTCCTCCAGCGCCAACTGCCGTGATGTGCTGCGGGCCGTCGGCGCCGAGCACTTCTTCGACGTACGCATCGACGGCGTCGTCGCCGCCGAGCGGAGACTGCCGGGCAAGCCCAGCCCCGACACGTTCCTCGCCGCCGCCCGCGACCTGGGTGTCGAGCCGGCCGGGGCGGCCGTCTTCGAGGACGCGCTGGCCGGCATGGACGCGGGCCGGGCGGGCGGCTTCGGATACGTCGTCGGCGTCGACCGGACCGGACAGGGCGACGCGCTGTACGCGCACGGCGCGAGCGTCGTCGTCAAGGACCTCGCCGAGCTGGGAGGCAAGCGGTGATCACCCACCGGTCGTACACGGTCGAGCCGTGGGCGGTGCGCGAGACCGACCTGAACCTCGACGTCCTCGCGCAGAGCGAGTCGGTGTTCGCACTGTCCAACGGGCACGTCGGCTGGCGCGGAAATCTGGACGAGGGCGAACCGCACGGCCTGCCCGGCAGCTACCTCAACGGGGTCCACGAACTGCACCCGCTGCCCTACGCCGAGGCCGGGTACGGCTACCCGGAGTCCGGGCAGACGGTCATCAACGTCACCAATGGCAAGGTCATCAGGCTGCTGGTCGACGACGAGCCGTTCGACCTGCGCTACGGCCGGCTCGTCCGGCACGAGCGGGTGCTTGACCTGCGCCGCGGGGTGCTGGAGCGCGCCTGCGAGTGGACGTCCCCGGCCGGCTCCACGGTCCGGGTGCGCTCGACCCGGCTGGTGTCGCTGACCCAGCGGGCGGTCGCCGCGGTGGCGTACGAGGTGGAGGCGGTCGGCAGCCGCAGCCGGGTGGTGATCCAGTCGGAGCTGGTCGCCAACGAGCAGCTGCCCGGGGCGAACGGCGACCCGCGCGCGGCGATGGCCCTGCAGTCACCGCTGGAGCAGGAGGACGGCTTCGCTTCCGGCGACCGGCTGCGGCTGGTGCACCGCACCCGGCGCAGCGGCCTGCGGGTGGCGGTGGCCGCCGACCACGTGGTCACCGGCCCCGACCGCACCACGACCCGCAGCGAGGCCGACATCGACGTGGCCCGGCTGACCGTCACCTCCGTCCTGGAGCCCGGCCAGAGCCTGCGCGTGGAGAAGCTGGTCGCCCACGGCTGGTCCGGCACCCGCTCGCTGCCCGCGATGGCCGACCAGGTCGACGCGGCCCTCGCGGCCGCCGCGCACGACGGCTGGCAGGGGCTGCTGGACGACCAGCGGGCCCACCTGGACGACTTCTGGGACCGCGCGGACGTCGAGGTGGAAGGCGACGAGGAGATCCAGCAGGCCGTACGGTTCGCGCTCTTCCACGTGCTGCAGGCCGGGTCCCGCGCCGAGGGGCGGGCGATACCCGCCAAGGGGCTCACCGGCTCCGGCTACGACGGGCACGCCTTCTGGGACACCGAGATGTTCGTGCTGCCCGTCCTCACCCACACCGCCCCCGACGCCGTCGCCGAAGCGCTGCGCTGGCGGCACAACACCCTGGACGAGGCACGCGAGCGCGCCGCGCAACTCGGGCTCGGCGGCGCCGCGTTCCCCTGGCGCACCATCCAGGGCGCGGAGGGCTCGGCCTACTGGCCGGCCGGCACCGCGGCCTTCCATGTGAACGCCGGGATAGCCGACGCCGTCCTGCGCTACGTCGAGGCCACCGGCGACCTCGACTTCGAGCGCGAGACGGGCGTGGAGCTGCTGGTGGAGACGGCCCGGCTGTGGCGCTCGCTGGGCCACCACGACCACCACGGCGTCTTCCACATCGACGGCGTCACCGGCCCCGACGAGTACAGCGCGGTCGCCGACGACAACACGTACACCAACCTGATGGCGCGTCAGAACCTGCTCGCGGCGGCGGACTTCGCCGAGCGGCACGCGCGGGAGGCGCAGCGCCTCGGCGTGGACGAGGAGGAGAGCGCCGCCTGGCGGGACGCCGCCGAGGCCATCCACATCCCCTACAACGACGAACTCGGTGTGCACGAGCAGCACGCCGGCTTCACCCGCTACCAGCGCTGGGACTTCGCCGGCACCCGCCCCGAGCAGTACCCGCTGCTGCTGAACTTCCCCTACTTCGACCTCTACCGCAAACAGGTCGTCAAACAGGCCGACCTGGTGCTGGCGATGTACACCTGCGGCGCCTCCTTCGACGACGAGCAGGTCGCCCGCAACTTCGCCTACTACGAGCCGCTGACCGTGCGCGACTCCTCCCTGTCCGCCTGCGTCCAGGCCGTCATCGCCGCCCAGGCCGGCCATCTGCGGCTCGCCTACGAATACACGGCCGAGGCCGCCCTGATGGATCTCGCGGACCTGGAGCACAACACCCGGGACGGGCTGCACATCGCCTCGCTGGCCGGTACGTGGATGGCCCTGGTCGCGGGCTTCGGCGGGATGCGGCGCGACGGCGAGGGCCTGCGATTCGCGCCCCGCCTCCCGGAGCGGCTGCGCCGGGTGGCCTTCCACCTGCAGTACCGCACCCGCCGCCTGCGCGTGGAGATCGGCGCCGACAAGGCCACCTACACGCTCCTCGCCGGGCCCCCGCTCAGGCTCCACCACCACGGTGAGGCGCTGACGGTCAGCGCCGACGAGCCGGCCGTCCGCGCGGTGCCGCCGGTCGGCCCGCGCTCCGCCCCGGGGCAGCCCGCGCACCGGGCGCCGCACGCCCGCTGAAGCCCGGCCCGGCGGGCCGGGCCCGCCGGGCCTCAGGTGCCGTCCGCGCTGAGCAGTTCGCGCAGCGCCCGCTCCTGTTCGGCGCTCAGACCGGTCACGAACCGCCGGAGCGCGCCGATCGGGTCGGGCCCCCGGTCCAGCGCCTCGTGCATCGCCTCGGCGGTCAGCTGAGCGGCGTCCTTCGCGGGCCGGTAAGCGCCGCGCCGGCCGTCGGCGTCCCGCAGCACCAGCCCCTTGTCGTACAGGCGTTTGAGGATGGTGTGCACCGTGTTGTAGGCGAGCGCCCCGTCGATCCCGGCCTGCACCTCCGCCGGGGTCAGCGGCCGGTCGGTGGCCCACAGCACGGCCAGCGCCGCGTGCTCCAGCTCCCCGGCGCCGCGCCGCTCCGCCCGGTCACGGGACCCTCTGCCAGCCATGCCCCAACCTTACAGCGCGTAGGGCCGTCGGCCGGACGGTCCCGCCTGCCGGGCATGTCCGGGTGGTTCGCGTTACTTTGGCCGTGTTTTGCCCGAGGGAGAGGTGACCATGGCCGACAGCGCACACGCGACACGCGAGGCGGCCCGGCGTGCGCGCACGCGCCGCGAGTCCGCCCGGCCCCGAGGGGCCCGCCCCGCCCGGCGCGCCGGCCTCGCCCCGCCGCTCGCCGCCGTCGCCGTGGCCTTCACCCTGGCCCAACTGCTGCTCGTCCGGCCCGGCATGGGCCTCGGCTGGGACGAGACGGTGTACGTCAGCCAGGTCGCCGGACACGCTCCCGCGGCCTTCTTCAGCGCGCCCCGCGCACGCGGCGTCTCCCTGCTCGTCGCGCCCGTGGCGGCCTGGTCCTCGTCCACGGTCCTGCTGCGGATCCACCTCGCCCTGCTGTCCGGCCTCGCCCTGTACCTGGCCCTGCGGGCCTGGCGCGGTCTGTTCCCGGACCGCGTCCTCGCCCTGGCCGGGGCCCTGTTCGCCTCCCTGTGGGTGACCCTGTTCTACGGCCCGCAGGCCATGCCCAACTACTGGGTGGCCGTCGGCGCCCTGGCCGCCGTCGCCTGCTTCCTGCGGGCCCGCGCGGACCACCGGGACCGGGCCGCGCTGTGGGGCCTGGCCGCGAGCGGCGCGCTGATGGCCTGGATGCGGCCGATGGACGCGGTCTGGGCCGCCCTGCCGCTGCTCGCCCTCGGCCTGCCGCGCCGCCACTGGCGGCCCCTCCTGGCCCTCCTCGCCGGGCTCGCCGCCGGCGCCCTCGAATGGGTGATCGAGGCGTACGCCGGCTACGGCGGTCTCACCCGGCGCCTGGCCGACGCGTCGGCGATCCAGGGCGGACTGGGCCTGCGCGTGGCCGTCGTCGACCAGCTCCGCAGCCTCGGCGGGCGGGCACTGTGCCGGCCCTGCACGGGGGCGCTGCCCCACCCGCTGGTCACCGCCTGGTGGTTCACGCTGCCCCTGGCCGCCGGGCTCGGCCTGGCGATCGCGGTCCGGGCCCGGCGGACCGCGCCCACCCTGCTGCCGCTCGCCTGCGGGGCGACGGCGGCCTTCCCCTACCTGTTCATGATCGGTTACGCGGCGCCCCGCTTCCTGCTCCCGGCGTACGCCCTGCTCGCGATCCCCGTCGCCGAGGCGCTGCTCCATCCGCTGACCACGCGGCCGGGGGCCCGGCGGACGATGGCCGTGACCCTCGTGGCGCTGGGTCTCGCCACCCACCTCGCCGTTCAGCTGGCCGTCCTGACCGCCGTCGTCAGCCGCACGACCGCCGCCCACCGCGAGTGGACCCGCACCGCCGCCACCCTGCACCGGCTCGGCGTCCGCCCGCCCTGTCTGCTCACCGGGGACGAGGCCATCCCGGTCGCCTACTACGCCGGCTGCGCCTCGGCGGCGACGTCCGGGCACAACGCCAACACCACGGCCTCGGCGATCGCCCGCACCGCCCGCCACACGCCCGTGGCCGCGCTGGTGCCCACGGGCTCCCGCCCACCCGGGTACGCCCGCACCTGGCCCTCCGTGCCGCTCACCGGGCAGCGCCTCTACTACGCCCTGCCGAGGACCGGCCCCTAGGGCGACGGGATCGACGGGATCGACGGGATCGACGGGATTGACGGGCGAGGTTAGGTACGCGACCTGCGGGAAACGCGGACCGGGACCGAGCGTGTGCCGAGACGGAGGCGATGATGAGCGATCAGCAGGCAGGCGGAAGCCCGATGGCGGACGACGCCTACCAGCCCACCGGGACCAATGAGGAACAGGAGGACGCCGGTCCCCTGGATCTTCAGGACGCGGTGGACGAGCGCGGCTACGACGACGTCCTCGACGAGGGCTACTCCCCGCCCGAGCGGCCCCTGGGTGTCACCAAGTACGGCACCACCGCCGCCGAGCAGCACGAGGGCGAGACGCTCGACGAGCGGCTCCGCCAGGAGGTGCCGGACGTGGAGGCACCGGTGGGCGACGCGACGGGCGACCTCCCCGGCGGCGAGGGCGAACCGGTCGACCCCGAGGCGGGCGACGCCAGAGCGGGCCGCCTGGTCGCCCCCGACGAGGGCGCCCACACCGACACCACGAAGGAGGAGGTCGCCTCCGACGTGGGGATCGACGGGGGAGCGGCCGGCGCGGAGGAGGCGGCCATGCACGTCACCGAGGAACCCGGACGCGGAGCGCCCTAGCGGGACTTGATCCCGGGCCGGCCGCGTCCGCGGCCGGCCCACGGCCGTCCGCGCCGGCTCGGCGACGCGGACACGACCCGGCGCCGGGCGGGCGCGCCCCCTCACGAGGGCGTGCCCGCCCGGCGCCTCCCCGTTGGTGTCCTGCCTGCTTCCCGGACCGCCCTGTCAGGGCAGCAGCTTCTCGATGGCCGACGGACCCTCGGTCTCCAGCTTGCGGCGCGCCCAGTCGAGGGTCGCCGGGGTGACGTCCCTGCCCGTCGCCATCACCAGGTCCTCCGGGGTCAGACCCCGGGAAGGAGCGGAGTGGAGCAGGGCGTCCGGGGTGCAGTGGTCGTCGGACGACCGGGACCCTTCGGGTGTGGATGTCGACATGATGCCTCCTCCTCGGTCCGGATGACCGCATCCGTGCCGGTGCCGCCGAACGGGGCACCCTCTCACCATTCACCGCCGCGGCGGACCCTGCATCCGGAAGGGGCCGCAGAGCGGGGTGAGGACCGCCTGCCCAGCCCGCGCCGGAGCACTCGCCCGTAAGCTGGAAATCCGCCCATACCCTGGAAAACCGCAGCGTCCCGCACCGGGGAGGCCTCAACGATGGCCGACATGCCCTTCCAGCAGGAGTCGTCCCGAAGCCCCCGCTACCTGCCGATCGCCGAGCACGGTCTCATCGGCGACCTGCGCAGTGTCGCGCTGGTCGGCACCAACGGCACGATCGACTGGTACTGCTCACCGTCCTTCGACGCCCCCAGTGTCTTCGCGTCGATCCTGGACGCCGAGCGCGGCGGCAGCTTCGAGCTGGCCGCCGCCGTACCGGGCCGCACCAAGCAGTTCTACTTCCCCGACACCAACGTCCTGATCACCCGCTTCTTCACCGAGGACGGCGTCGGCGAGGTGCAGGACTTCATGCCGGTCACCGGGGACGGGCGCGCCGCCGAGTCGGCCCGGCACCGGCTGATCCGGCGCGTGGTGTGCGTGCGCGGCACCGTCCCCTTCCGGGCCAGGGTCGCGCCCCGCTTCAACTACGGCGCCGACCCGCACACCGTGCGCAAGCTGAACGGCCTGCTGTTCTTCGAGTCCCCCGAACGCTCCCTGGCGCTCACCTCCACCGTCGTCATGGAGTGCGACGGACAGGACGCGTGGGCCGACTTCAAACTCGGCGAGGGCGAGACCGCGGTGTTCGCCCTGGACCTGGCCGGCGAGGAGGTGCCACCGCGCGGCTGCCCCCACATGGAGGCCGAGCACGAGTTCAACGCCACCGTCACCTACTGGCGGCGCTGGCTCCACCAGTCCCGCTACCGGGGCCGCTGGCGCGAGATGGTCCACCGCTCCGCGCTCACCCTCAAGCTGCTCACCTACGCCCCCACCGGCGCCATCGTCGCCGCCCCCACCACCAGCCTGCCCGAGCAGCTCGGCGGCGAGCGCAACTGGGACTACCGCTACGTATGGGTGCGCGACGCCGCCTTCGCCGTCTACGCGCTGCTGCGGCTCGGCTTCACCGGCGAGGCCGAGGCGTTCATGCGGTTCCTGACCACGCACATCAGCCCCGGCTGCGGCGACCACTCCGGGCCACTGCAGATCATGTACGGCATCGACGGCCGCACCGAGCTGCCCGAACGCGAACTCACCCACCTGGAGGGCCATCTCGGCTCCGCCCCGGTCCGGGTCGGCAACGCCGCCGCCGACCAGCTCCAGCTCGACATCTACGGCGCCCTGATCGACTCCATCTACCTCTACGACAAGTGGGCGCAGCCCATCTCCAGCGGGCAGTGGGACGACGTGTGCCACCTCGTGGCGTGGGTGTGCGACCACTGGGACCAGCCCGACGAGGGCGTGTGGGAGACCCGGGGCGGCCCCCGCAACTTCCTGTACTCGCGGCTGATGTGCTGGGTCGCCGTGGAGCGGGCCATCCGCCTGGCCAACCGGCGCGGCCTCCCCGCCGACCTGCCCCGCTGGCGCCAGTCCCGCGACACCATCTACCGGTGGATCATGGACCGCGGCTGGTCCGAGCGGCGCGGCGCCTTCGTCCAGCACGAGGACAGCGAGGTGCTCGACGCGGCCGTGCTCATGATGCCGCTCGCCAAGTTCATCGCCCCCACCGACCCCAAGTGGCTGTCCACCCTGGACGCCCTCACCGACGACCTGGTCTCCGACTCCCTCGTCTACCGCTACGACCCGCAGGCCAGCCCCGACGGGCTCCGCGGCGACGAGGGCACCTTCTCGATCTGCTCGTTCTGGTACGTCGAGGCCATGGTCCGGGCCGGACGGGTCGACGAGGCCCGGCTGGCCTTCGAGAAGATGCTCACCTACGCCAACCACCTCGGCCTGTACGCCGAGGAGATCGGCCGCACCGGCGAGCAGCAGGGCAACTTCCCGCAGGCCTTCACCCATCTGTCCCTCATCAGCGCCGCCTTCAACCTCGACCGCGTCCTCGGCTGACCCGCCCCGGCGGCACACGCGCACAGGCGGCGGATGCCGTGTGCCCGCGGACCGCACGGGTACCCGGGGGCCCTGCGAAGGGCAAGGGACTCAAGGGTCCGTCGAAGGAGGAGACCCCGCATGACCAGCACCAGTGAGACCGGCGACGTCACCGGAACCCGCGACAAGGACTACAACCTCATCTGGTACGTCGAGGCGTGCCTGAGCAACGCCCTGCGTCTGGAGCAGTACATCCAGGACGCCGACCGGGAGAAGGACAACGAGGTCGTGGAGCTGTTCCGCAAGGCCCAGTCGGACAGCCGCAAGGGCGCCGAACTGGGCAAGCAGCTGCTGCGCTCGCGGCTCGGCGGCTGACCCGGCCCCCCGCCGGGCGCGCGCCGTGCTTCGCTCGCGTGCCCGGCGGCCGCGCCGGCCGCCCCGGCCGTCAGGGCAGTGGCTGCTCCGCCCAGATGATCTTCCCGTTGGGGGTGTACCGGGTACCCCAGCGCTCGGCGAGCTGCGCGACCAGGAAGAGGCCCCGGCCGCCCTCGTCGGTGCTCGCCGCGTACCGCAGATGCGGAGAGGTGGTGCTGCCGTCGGAGACCTCGCAGATCAGCGTCCGCTCGCGCAGCAGCCGTACCCCGATAGGGGCGCGCCCGTAGCGGATGGCGTTGGTCACCAGCTCGCTGAGGATCAGCTCCGTGGTGAACGACAGCTCCTCCAGACCCCAGGATTCGAGCCGCCGGGCCACCGACGCCCGCACCTCGGCCACGGCCGCCGGATCGGACGGCACCTGCCACTCGGCGACCCGGTCCGCGCCGAGGACCCGGGTGCGCGCCACGATCAGCGCCACGTCGTCGCTGGGCCGGGCCGGGAGGACGTCCAGCACGCTCCGGCAGGTCTCCTCGGGCGCCGCGCCGGGCGCCCGGCGCAGCGCGTCGCGCAGCAGATCGAGGCCGACGTCGATGTCCCGGTCCCGGTCCTCCACCAGACCGTCGGTGTAGAGCACCAGACTGCTGCCCTCCGCCAGCTCCAGATCGACCGTCTCGAACGGCAGCCCGCCCAGGCCCAGCGGAGGACCCGCGGGCACCTCCGGGAACTCCACCTCGCCGTCCGGGCGCACGAGCACCGGCGGCGGATGCCCGGCCCGGGCGACGGTGCAGCGCCGGGACACCGGGTCGTACACCGCGTACAGACAGGTCGCGCCGGTGACCGCGGCACCGTCGGCCGGGGTCTCGTCCTGGTCGATGCGGCCCACCAGCTCGTCGAGCAGGCCGAGCAGTTCGTCGGGCGGCAGATCGAGGGCGGAGAAGTTGTGCACCGCCGTGCGCAGCCGGCCCATCGTCGCCGCCGCGTGCAGCCCGTGCCCCACGACGTCGCCCACCACCAGGGCCACCCGGGCGCCGGACAGCGGCAGTACGTCGAACCAGTCGCCGCCCACCCCGGCCTGCGCCGGCAGATAGCGGTAGGCGATCTCCAGGGCGCCCTGCTCCGGCAGGGAGCGCGGCAGCAGGCTGCGCTGCAGGGCCACCGCCATGCTGTGCTCACGGGTGTAGCGGCGGGCGTTGTCGATGGACACGGCGGCCCGCGCCACCAGCTCCTCGGCGAGGGCCAGCTCCTCGGCGTCGAACGGCTGCGGCTTCTCCGAACGCCAGAAGTTGGCCAGGCCCAGGACCAGGCTGCCCGCCCGCAGCGGCACGGTGATCAGCGAGTGGATCCCGTACGCCACGACCTGGCCGGTGCGCCGCGCGTCCTGCGCCAGCCAGCCCGGCGCCTCACGGAGCACCGGCTCCACGACGGACTGCCCCGTCGTCAGACTCCGGGCCTGCGGCGACGTCGACACGAACCGGATGCGCTCACCCAGCGGATACAGCGGGGCGTCCTCACGGATGCCGCTGAACGCCGCCCGGCGCAGCGCGGTGCCCGGCTTCGGCTCCTCGCCCTTCAGCACCGCGTCGAACAGGTCCACGGTGACGAAGTCCGCGAACCGGGGCACGGCCAGCCCGGCCAGTTCCTCCGCCGTACGGGCCACGTCCAGGCTGGTGCCGATGCCCACGCCGGCGTCGTACAGCATGTTCAGCCGCTCGCGCGCCACCTCCGCGCGGCCGGACAGGGCACGCAGCTCGGTGGAGTCGCGCAGCGTGGTGACGCTGCCCGGCGGGCCGCCGCGCAGGTCGGTGGGACGCTGGTTGATCGCCAGCAGCCGGTCCTTGACCAGATGAACCTCGTCCGTGGCGACCCGGCCGGAGGCGAGCAGCCCGGCCGTCTCGTCGTCCAGCCCCAGTTCCAGCACGTGCCGCTGCTCGGCGTCGTCCGGCAGGTCCAGCAGCCGCTGCGCCTCGTCGTTGGCGAGCAGCAGCCGGCCACCACCGCCGACGATGAGGACGCCCTCCCGGACGGAGTGCAGCACCGCGTCGTGGTGTTCGTACATCCGGGTCATCTCGTACGGTCCCAGGCCGTGCGTCTGGCGCAGCAGCCGTCTGCTGACCAGGGCCGTGCCCGCGGTGGCCAGCATCATCGCCGCCGCGGCCGCCGCGAGCAGCAGGGGAAGCTGCTGGTCGGCCGTGCCGCCCACGTGCGCGGTGGTGATGCCGGACGACACCAGGCCCACCACCTTGCCGGACCTGTCCTTGACCGGTACCACGACCTGCACCAGCGGGCCGATCGTCCCGTTGACCTCCTCGACGACCGTGCCGCCGGCGACGGCCGGCGCGATCGTCCCGACGAACTTCTTGCCGATCCGGTCCGGCTTGGGATGGGTGTACCGGGTGCCGTCGGTCGACATCACGACGACGAAGTCCACGCCGGTCGCCTTGCGGGTGGCCTCGGCACGCGGCTGCAGGACCGCGGTCGGGTCCGGGGCGCGCAGCGCGGCGGCCGTGCCGGGCGCGTTGGCGAACGACTCGGCGACGGCGAGCGAGCGGTTGCGGGCCTCCTGGTCGCTGTCGTGCCGTACCTGGAGCACCTGGGCCACCACGGCCGACACGACCAGCAGCAGCACGATCACCACTTGCAGCAGGAACACCTGCCCGGCGACGCTGCGTCCGGTCACCGCCGACCGCAGCACGCCCGGCGGTGCGCCGTTGACGCCGGGTGCCCGCTGCCTCGGTGCGCGCGGATGCCCGAAGGAACGGGGCGGCCGAGTCTCGGGCCGGCCGGGCAGTCGGACCATGAGCCCATGTCTACACTGCGCGGCCCCTGGTGGCGAGGGCGTCGGCCGAGGCGGCCGCCGCGGCGCCGCGCCGCGGTCACCGCCCCTGCGCCGGGCGCCGGGTGGCGAGCAGCAGGGCCACGTCGTCGGGCCGGGCGGAGGCGGTCCGGGCGGTGGCGGTGAGCCGGTCGGCTACCCCGGCGAGGGAGCCGCCCCGCCGTCCGACGGCCGTCCCGGCCCGTGACAGCGCCAGGGCCAGCGCGGCGATGCCGTCGTCGATGTCGGTGCCGGGCCGCTCCACCAGCCCGTCGGTGTACAGGGCGAGGACCGCCCGCGGCTCCAGCCGCAGGCCGGTCACCGGATACTGGGCCCGCGGATCCACCCCTAGGACGACACCGCCGGGAATGTCCAGCACGGTGGTCCGTCCGTCGGGGCGGCGCAGCAGCGGCGGCGGATGCCCCGCCCGGGCCGCCCGGGCCCGTCCGGTGGCCGGGTCCAGCCGGACGTAGCAGCAGCTCGCGAACTGGCCGGGGTCGAGGTCGATCAGCAGCCGGTTGGTGCCGCTCATCACCTCGTCGGGCGGCCGGTCCCCGAGCGCGAAGGCCCGCACCGCGCTGCGCAGCTGACCCATGGTGGCCGCCGCCTGCACACCGTGTCCCTGCACATCGCCGATCACCAGCGCCAGCCCGCTGCCCGCCTCCACCACGTCGTACCAGTCGCCGCCCACGTCCATGCCCTGGGTGCCGGGCAGATAGCGGCCGGCCGTCTCCACCCGGGGATGCGCCGACAGCCGCCGGGGCAGCAGGGCCTGCTGGAGCCCCCGGGCGAGCGCGGCCTCGCTGTCGTAGCGCTGGGCCCGCTCCATCGCCTGCGCGATCAGTCCGGCGAGCGCGGTGAGCACGGAACGCTCCTGCGTGTTGAAGCGGCGCGGGCGGTCGAACCCGAGGATGCAGGAGCCGACGGGCCGGCCGGAGGCGATCAGCGGAAGGAAGGCACGGGCTCCCTCTTCGGCGTCCAGGGCGAGCCCCGGGTACGTGTCCGCCAGCAGCCGCATGGACTCGAAGAACAACGGGCGCCCGGTGGTGAGGGTCTCCACGCCGGGTATGTGCTCGTCCAGGCCGACGCCGTCGAACGGGGCGAGGAAGCCCTGCGGGAAACCGGTCTCCCAGGCCAGGAACAGATGGCGGTCCTGAAGCAGGTAGATGGCCAGGCGGCGGCCGCCGAACGCGGGCAGCAGCTCCCGCATCACCACCGCTGACACCTGCCGGGCGGTGACCGCGTCGGTCAGGGCGATCGCCAGCGCGATGGGCCGGTACAGCGGGGCCAGCGAGTGATCGCCGAGCGCTGTGTCCTCCGGGGGGTGCGGCTCGCCCGGCGGTGGTCCGCCGGCCTCCGGCTCCGCCGCCGCGTCCACGTGGCTCGCCGGGACGAGCGTGCAGGTGAGGATGTCCGGGCCGGGATGGACCGTCAGCGCGAGCCAGTCACCGCCGGGGGGCCCGGCGGCAGCCCGCGGCGGGCGCCGGACGTGCACGTGCACCGGTTCGTGCGACAGCAGCACACCGCGCAGGTGGTCGTCGTACGGCGGCCCCGTCAGCCACGGCATCGCCTCCCACAGCGGACGGCCGAGGAGCGCCCGCCGCTCCCGGCCCGCCAGCCGGGCCGCGGCCGGGTTGACGTACACGACCAGCCCCATCCGGTCCAGGCAGAACACCCCCTGGGGAAGCAGATCGGCCGCGCCGTCCGCCGCCGCGGCGGGCCCCGGCTCGAAGACGATGCCGCCCACCAGCACCTTCGCGCCCGTGTCCGCCTTCGGCCACAGGTCCAGGAGCCGGAGGACACCGGCCACCGATCTGACGCTCAGCGGCTCGGGCGGCGGCTTCCCGGTGGCGGTCCCGCGCAGCGCGGCCAGGATCCGTTCCGCCTCGTCCCGCGACAGCGCGTCCGCGAGCGCCGGGCCGGTGCCCGGGGACTCGCCCGGCCGCAGCCCGAGCAGCGCGCTCAGCCGGTCGTCGGCGTCCACCGCGGAGGAGGCCGGGTCCCAGGTGAAGCGGCCCACCCGGGTCTGCGCGGGACGCGTGACGGGCGGCCGCGCGCACAGCGGGTCCCCGTCCCAGGCGAGTGCCGCCTCCTCCCCGTCCGCGAGACCGAGCAGCTCGGCGCCCAGTCCTTCGGCCAGCCGTCCGAGCAGCTCCTGGTCCAGCAGTTCGTCCACCGCGTCCGGCACCGCCGGACGCAGCACCGTGAGCACCCCGAGCGGCTCCGCCCCGCCCGGCACGGGCACGTGCACCGAGCCGAACGGGAACGGCAGCCCCGCCGCGAACTGCGGATACCGGCGCACCGTCTCCGTGGCGTCGGGCAGGACCACCGGGACGCCGAGACGGTAGGCGTCGGCCACCGGGAAGGGCCGGCCCACGTGCAGCCGCCACCAGGGCCGGAACAGCGGCCCGGGCAGTCCCACCAGCACGGCGAGGCGCAGCAGCCCCGGGGTGCTGGAGCGCAGGTAGACACCGGCCACGCGGCCGCCGGCCGCGTCGAGCGCGGCGGTCGAGGCGTCGACCAGCAGTGTGGCCAGCCGGGCCCGCGTACCGGCCGTGCGCTCGCCGCTCACCGCCATGGGTGCCTGCCTCCCGTACCGCCGCCGGGTGGATGACACAGCAAGAATGCGCCCCCCGGGCGGCGGACCGCACCTGGGCGGAGCGGAACGGGCGGGCGGGGGAGCGGCCCGCACACCCGACAGGACGCCGGCGGACACGGGCCGGTCCGCGACGGGACGCGGCGGACCGGCGTGGGACGCGCGGCCGGTCAGGACTCCTTGGTCTTCGGCGGCAGGACCCGGCCGGCCCTCGGCCCGGTACCCTCCGGCAGGACGCGGCCGGCCCGCAGGCTGCGCAGAGCGAGGAGCAGGACGGCGATGTCGTCCAGGTAGACCGGGTCCGGCAGCAGATCGGTGGGCAGCACCAGGTACACGACCGCACCCCAGAACACCCACCGCGGTCCGGTCGGCAGCCCGGCGCGCCGCAGGGTGCGCCGGGCGCGGACCAGGCGCACCAGCAGGCCGACGGCGACGGCGAGCAGCACCGCCGCGACGACGGCGCCGATCACCAGCCAGGTCGCGGTGGAATCCATGCGGCCTCCAGTCCCTCGTGACGGACGGGGCGGGCCGGTGCGGCCCCCTTCACTTCCCCTTCTCCTCCCTCTGCCCGGTCCCGGCCGCCGTATCGCGTCGCGTGCGGGTCCACTACCGCCGCTCCACCGCGCCGGCGCTGTCGGCGTGCTCGATGCCGGGGACTTCGGGAACCTCCGGGACCTCGGGGAGGCCAGGCACTCCTGGGGCTTCGGAGGGGCCCGCGGCCGGTGCCGGGCGCGGGCCCCTGGCGGTGAACCGCAGCCGTTCGAAGGTCCGCGTCAGCTGCTGGAGCGCGGCGGGCGGCCGGGCGCCGGACCGCTGCTGCTGCGGCAGTTCGGCGGGGGCGGGCGCGTCGCGGAGGGCGGCCAGCGCCTGGTGGGCCTGCTCGGCGGCCTCCCGGTACAGGTCCCGGGACTTCGTCATCGCCTCCAGCGCGTCGGCGTACATGGCGACCAGTTCCCGCTGCCGCTCCAGTTCCTCCTGGAGCGTCGTCAGGGACCAGTTCTCGCGCAGGTCCGTCAGCGCCTCCTGGGCGCCGCCCGGCAGGGGCCGGGGGAGGGCCACGAAGTGGCGCAGCGCGGCCACGAGCCCGGCCGGCTCCGAGCCGTCCAGGAAGACGGTGCGGATGCTGTGCTCCCGGCTGTCGTAGTCCTCGGGCGCCGGGTCCGGCGGCAGCAGTACGGCACCGCCTCGGGGCACCTCGACGCCGAGGTCCTTCAGCGCCCAGTTGACGGCGCGAAGCTGCTGCGGCGCGGCCCGGTGCTCCATCACGCGGTGCCGGAGCCCGGGCGGCAGCAGCCGGGCCAGGGGCAGCCTGCCCTGCTCGTCGGGGGTCATCGCCTCGTGCACGACGACATGGGCGCACCAGGAGTCACGGGCCGCTTCCTTCAGCCGGCGCCGGGTCTCCTTGTCGTCGTCGGGCAGCGGGTTGACCTGGCGGAAGCGCAGGCCCGCGACGGTGGGGTGGTGGTCCCAGTCGCCGTCGGCGCCCTCCGCCGGTCCGGCCTCTGGCCAGAACAGGCTCGCGGGGGAGGGCCACGCCTCGTCCCACGGGCGCTCCGCCTCGGCGACGAGCGTCCACTCCTGCCCCTCGGGGCGGGCGGCCCGCGGTACGAGGGTGAGCCGGGCCCGTACGGTCACGGTGCCGCCGGCCCGCCAGCGGGCTTCGAAGATCCGTTCGGGGGAGTCGCCGGGCACGGGCGGCTCGGCGAAGTCGTCGATGTCCCCGCTCTCCTTGTGCCGTCCCAGGGTGCGGCGGACGACGTCCTCAGCGGCGGGGCCGGGGTGGCGGCCCCGAGCCGCCCAGAGGGTCTGCGGGATGGTGGCGTGGTCGGTGGCGGAGTTCGACATGGGCCAATCTGCTGATGGGGGCAGGTGAGCTACCCAGTATCACCGCCGGGGGGCGGATCGCGTCGACGGGGCCCCGGGCGGCGCGCCGCGCAACCGGTGGCACGGGCGCGGAGCGCGTCACGGACGGGCCGGCGGTGGTGCGCCCGCGCGCCCGGCGTACGCCCGACGCTCCCACGCCCAGGGCACGCGCCGGTCAGCCGCGACGCACGCCGCTCACCCCAGGCGCGCGCCGATCACCCGGGGCGCGCGCCGCACGCGTCACGCGACCGCCGTTCACACGTCCCGGCGCCGTGACCGGACGCACACAATGGTGCGTCGGACGGGGCCCGCCCACCCATCCGCCAGGCCGTGTCCGGCCTAGGGGGCGGGCCCCGTCCGCCGGCGAGAGTTACGCGCCGCTCTCCCGCAGCATGTCCTCACGCTCGACGAGCTTCACGCGCGCACGGCCCTGCGGCTCGCCCAGCGCGCGCTCGGCGGCGTCCAGCTTGTACCAGCCCTCCCAGGTGGTGAAGCGGACCTCGCGCTCGGCGAGGAAGGCGTCCACGGCCTCCGGCGCCGGTGAGGCGGGGGTGTGCAGGCGGCCGTTGGCGTGGTCGTCCAGCAGGTTGGCCACGGTCTCGTTGGCGTCGCCCTTGGTGTGGCCGATGAGGCCGATGGGGCCGCGCCGGATCCAGCCGGTGACGTACGTCGACTGCAGGTGGCCGCCGCTCTCCTCGAGGACCCGGCCGCCCTGGTCCGGGACCGTGCCGGAATCCAGGTCCCAGGGCAGCTTGGGCAGCTTGTCGGAGAGGTAGCCCACCGCGCGGTACACGGCGCTGACGTCCCAGTCCTTGAACTCGCCGGTGCCCTTGACGTTCCCCGTGCCGTCGAGGGCGGTGCGCTCGGTGCGCAGCCCGACGACCCTGCCGTCCTCGCCGAGGATCTCCGCCGGGGACTCGAAGAAGTGCAGGAACAGCTTGTGCGGCCGGTCGCCCACGTCGCGGATGGCCCAGTTCTCCAGGGTCTTGGCGACCATGTCGGCCTGCTTGTTGCCGCGCCGCGTCTCGATGGAGCCCGCGTCGTAGTCGATGTCCTCGGGGTCGACGATGACCTCGATGTTGGGGGAGTGGTCCAGCTCGCGCAGCTCCATCGGGCTGAACTTCGCCTGCGCCGGGCCACGCCGGCCGAAGACGTGGATCTCCTTGGCCCGGTTCGCCTTCAGGCCGTCGTACACGTTCGGCGGGATCTCGGTGGGCAGCAGCTCGTCGGCCGTCTTGGCGAGGACGCGGGCCACGTCGAGCGCCACGTTGCCGACGCCGAGCACGGCGACCTTCTCGGCCTCCAGCGGCCAGGTGCGCGGCACGTCCGGGTGGCCGTCGTACCAGGAGACGAAGTCCGCGGCGCCGTAGGAGCCGTCCAGTTCGACGCCGGGTATGGACAGGTCGCGGTCGGCCGTGGCGCCGGTCGAGAAGATCACCGCGTCGTAGAACGCCCGGAGGTCGTCCAGGCTGATGTCGGTGGGGTAGTCGACGTTGCCGAAGAGGCGGATCTGCGGCTTGTCGAGCACCTGGTGCAGGGCGGTGATGATGCCCTTGATACGCGGGTGGTCGGGCGCCACGCCGTAGCGGATCAGGCCGAACGGGGCGGGCATCCGCTCGAAGAGGTCGATGGAGACACCGGGCTCGGCGGCCACCTCGGACTTGAGCAGGGCGTCGGCGGCGTAGATCCCGGCCGGGCCGGCTCCGACGATGGCTACCCGCAGGGGGCGCGGCATGATCAATTCCCTTCGAGCGTGAACATTCGAGCCTGAACAGGAGACTCGCTCGATCGGGAAGCCTAAGCTAAGGCAGCCCTAAGTTAGTACGCGGGTCCCGTCTATGACCTCATAAGTTGATCTTATGAGGCTTCAAGGAGCCGCTTATGTCCCTGCCCGGGCCGGGGCCGGGGTGCCCGCGAAACGGGTCAGGCGGGCCGGATCACCCGGTGGATCGCGGACTCCCCGGCGCCGTAGACCGACTCCTCGCGGATGGTGGAGCCCGGTCCCGGCGCATGGATCATCATGCCGCCGCCGATGTGCAGGCCCACGTGCCGGTCGTCGTCGAAGAACAGGACTAGGTCGCCCGGTTCGAGTCCGGCGAGGGTGACCGGTGTGCCGGCCAGGGCCTGCTCGTGCGCGGCACGCGGCAGCGTGACCCCGGCGGCCTGCCACGCGGCCCGGGTGAGGCTGGAGCAGTCGTAGGACTCCGGCCCGGTGGCCCCCCAGACACAGGGCTTGCCGATCTGCGCCCGGGCGAACGCGATGGCCCTGGCGGCGCGTGTCGTGTCGGTGGTGACGGGGGCGGGGAACGGGGTGAAGGAGCCGGTGCCGGCGGGGGCGGCCTGCTGGAACGCGCCCGTGTCCATGAGGGCGTCGGGGGTGGGCCGCATGAAGGAGCCCGTGCCGCCGAGCGGGTCGGCGAGGTCGGGTGTCACTGCCGGAGTGGGCGTGTCCGGTGTCGCCGTAGTGCCGGACGCCGCCCACCGGGGCTGCTCCCACTGATCGGTGAGCGGCTGGAACGCCGGTGCGGAGAAGGTGAGTCGGGCGGCGTGCCGGGTCAGCAGATCGCGGGCCGCGGTCAGCTTGCGGCGGTGGCTCGCCTTGGACTCGGCGGGGGAGGGGTGCCGGGGTGCCGTCCCGGAGGCGGGCAGTTCCCTCGGCATCGGCGCCGGGGCCGTCCGCGGCACGGGAAGAGTGGCGACGGGCAGTACGGCCGTCTCCGCCGGGCCGGGGCCGCTCGCGTCCGGGACGCCGGGGAGGGCCGGTTCCGCCGTACCCCATGCGGTCGGCCCGAGCGGCATCGGAGCGGACAACTCGGTCGGTATCGAGGCAAGTTCGGCGGGGCGCGCGGCCGGGAGCTCGGCGGGGCGCGCAGCCGGGAGTTCCGGACGGGCGCCCGGCACGGCGGACGTGCCCGCTTCCAGGGCGGCCCGGGGGCGGCCGTTCAGCGCCGTCGAGGGCCCGCCCGTCAGCTCGGCCACCGCCCGGTCGGAAGCCCGACCGGCTGAGCCGGGGGCCAGTTCGGGCAGCGCGACGCTCAGGGCGTCCCGGTCACCGCCGTTCGCGCGGTCCCGGGAACGGGCCGGGCCGGCCGGGGGCTCGGGCAGGCGGTCGGCGGGGAGCGCGGCCGGAACCGTGGGGCCGAGCTTGGCGCGCGCCACGTCGAACCACTGCCGGGCCACCGCGTCGAGATCCGGATCCTGACGGGGTCCGGACCTCTTGGACAGCGCGACCCCCCGGTTCCTGCCGGCCGCCGACATCGCCCGGGTGGCGTTGTAGTTCCCGGTCGCGTTCTCGGCCTGTTCGTAGAGGAAGTCGATCCGCTGCCGAACCTCGTCTCGGCCCTCCGGCACCATGGAAGACGTGCTCCTTCCTTGCCCTGCGGGGCAGTTGGGCCGATCCCGGGGTCGGTCGAGCCCCGGCCCCGGACGCCATGGCGAGTTCGCTGGGGGCGGCCGGGCGGCCTGGCGGTCAACCTAGCCAACTTGTGTGCTCGGTGTGAAGGTTGCAGGGTGGAATGTCCGATACGTATTTGTGATGTTCGCGGCGCCGCCCGCATGGGAATCCTCTTCGGCCCTTTTGCGTGGCCCTGCCACCCGATCGGTGTTGCCGTACGCTGCCGCCGCCGGTGGGACCACGGTTTCCTGTGAGATCCCGGTGAATCACCGATTCGGTTGAACGCTTCGGGGCCGCCCTGCGTATGGGACGCGGGAACTCCATGCCCGACCGACCGCTCCACACAAGGGGACCACCGTGGTACGCAACAGGCGCAGACGCCCGACCGGCGCACGACGCGCGACCTTCGCAGCAGTCGCCCTGATGCTGGGCGGGGGCGGCCTCGTCGCCGCGAACGTCTACGCCTCGGCCACGGAAGGCGGTTGGGGCGGCGGCTCCGGCCAGGACGCCACCGGACAGGTCAAGTCCGCCGGTATGGCCACGATCGACTGCCCGGACGTGGGCAGCCGGCTGACATCGGTCCCGGACGGTGCCCGCGCCGACGTCGACCGCGAACTCGCCCAGCTCGACCAGCAGACCACCGGCGCCTACCGCCAACTCCAGGCGTCGGCACAGGAGATCCGCCAGGATCCGGACGCCGCCGACGACTCGATCATGAACCCGCTGAAGGAGAAGCGGGCGGCGACGATCGAGCGCATCGCGGTCGCCATCGACCGGGCCGGGGACCGGCCGGAGGGGCTGGAGGCCCTGGCGGCCTGCACTCTGCGCCCCGGCCAGGACGGCACGGGCGGCGGCTCGGACGGCACCGGCCAGGCCACCGCCTCACCGAGCGCCGGCGGTCAGGGGCAGAACGGCGCCGGGCAGGCGGGCACCGGCCAGGGCGGCAACGGGCCCGTCGCCTCGGACTACGCGGACATCACCGCCGTGCAGCCCAACGCGCCGAAGCCGCCCCAGGGCGACGGCGCCTCGCGCGGCACCTTCACCACCGAGTGCGGCGTCAACGCCAACGGCCTGTTCAACTCCGACAACGTCATCGTGGCCCCCGGCGTCTCCAACGGCGCCCACCACTTCCACGACTACGTCGGCAACCAGTCCAACACCGCCTTCGCCAGCGACGACGACCTGGCCAAGGCCGACACGAGCTGCGTGGACAAGGGCGACAGGTCGACGTACTACTGGCCGGTGGTGCGCCTGCAGAACGGCACGCAGGAACGGGACGCCGGGGCGCCCGGCGGCGGTACGGAGGGCAACGCGGGCCAGATCGTCACGCCCAAGGACGTCACGCTGACCTTCGTCGGCAGCCCTCAGGGCGAGGTGACCGCCATGCCGCGACTGCTGCGCATCATCACCGGTGACGCCAAGGCCTTCGTCAACGGCCCCACCAACGCCAACGCCTCCTGGAGCTGCACCGGGTTCGAGGACCGGCAGCTCAAGGACAAGTACCCGCTGTGCCCGTCCGGCAGCGACGTCGTGCGCACCTTCCACTTCCAGAGCTGCTGGGACGGCCGCAACATCGACAGCGCCAACCACCGTACGCACGTGGCGTTCGCGTCACCCGACGGCGCGTGCCCCGCGGGCTTCCAGGCGATCCCGCAACTGGTGCAGCGCATCGTCTACGACGTCAAGGCGCCCAGCCTGAACGACGGCGGGCGGACGGTGCCGCTGTTCGCCGTGGACTCCTTCCCGGAGCAGCTGCACAAGCCGGTCACCGACCACGGCGACTTCATCAACGTCTTCGACGAGGACCTGATGCGCGAGATGGTCGACTGCATCAACTCCGGCCGCACCTGCGGTCCGGGTGGCGGCGACGACTCCGGTGCCACCGCGGCCCCGAGCCAGAGCGCGGGCACGGGGGCGACGGAGGCCCCGGGCGGCGGTGCCTCGGAGGACCCCGGCACGGGTGCCACGGCCCCGGCCGAACCGACCTCCTCCGCCCCGGCCGAGGAGCCCAGGACCGACGCGACGACCGCACCGGCGAACACCACCAAGCACAGCAAGCCGGCCAAGGACGGCAAGCGGACCGAGCCCGCCGAGGACGGCAAGCGGACCGGGTCGGCCGGTGACGGCGGGAAGACCGCCCCGGCCGGTGACGGCACCAAGGCCGAGGACGACCCGGCGACGACGGCCGGCTCGGACGGCGCCGACGAGGCCGGCAAGGCCACCCGGACCGCACCCGCGCCCGCGGCCGACGGCGGCAGCGGCGCCCAGTCCCCGGCCGCCCAGGCCCAGGACGCGCAGTCCCAGGCGCCGGTCGCCCAGACCGAACCGCAGGCCGCAGCGCAGGGCGGACTCGCAGAGACGGGGGCCAACCTGTGGCCCGCGGGCATCGGCATCCTGCTGGCACTGGGCGGCCTGTTCATGCTGGTCAAGGCCAAGCGCCTGACCCACTGAGCGTCCCGCCCGACTCCGACTCCGACACCGACACCGATCCACGGACGGCGGCCCACCCCCTGCGGGTGCGGCCGCCGTTCCGTCGCTCCAGCCCGGTCAAACCAGTTGTGGGAGCGCTCCCAAGAAGTTGAGAATAGCTCCATGCCGACCAACGCCCCGAGCCCGTTCGTCCGCCCCTATCGCCCCGCCGACCGGGACGCGGTCGCCGACGTCTGCGTCCGCACCGCGCACAACGGCGGCGATTCCCGGCATCTGTATCCCGATCCGCACCTCATGCCGGCGCTCTTCGCCGAGCCCTACTGTCACTTCGACCCGGACCTCGCCCTCGTCCTGGACGACGGCACGGGCCGGGCCGTGGGTTATGTGGTCGGTACGGCGGACACCGGGCGCTTCGTCCAGGACTTCCGGCGGACCTGGATCCCCCGCCTGACCGACCGCTACCCGGCCCCTGCCGCGCCGCCGCGCACGCCCAGCGAGGAGATGATCGGCCTCCTGTACCACCCCGAGCGCATGCTCGTCCCCGAACTGGCGCCGTACCCGGCTCACTTGCACATCGACCTGCTGCCGGCGTGGCAGCGGCGCGGACACGGGCGCCGGTTGATGGGCGCGCTGCTCAACGCCCTGCGTCAGCAGGGGGTTCCGGCCGTCCATCTGGGCATGGTCACCGTCAACACGGCCGCCCGTGCCTTCTACGACCGCCTCGGCTTCCACGAGATCCCGGTCCCCGACCCCGGCCCGCTCACCTATCTGGGCCGGGCCACGGCGGAAGGCTGAACGAGGCCGCCGGCCGGACCGGTCCGTCAGTGAACCCGCAGGGTCCGCTTGGCGAGTTCGTAGGCGGGCCGCATCTCCTCGTGCTCCGCGGTGTCCATGCCGCCGAGGTGCAGCACGACCGGCCCGTCGGGCGTGCCGACCGCCAGAGCGGTCTCCTTCTTGGTCTCCTCGAGGAGCTTGCTGGTGTAGAGGTACTCGACCTCCACGCCGGCCACCCCTGCGGCCGTTCTGAAGGAGTGGTACTTCTCCTCGCTGACGTTGTCCTCGGCCGCGACGAACTCCCGCAGTACGGTGCGTGCGTCCGCGTCGCCCGGCTTGCCGGTCCACACGCGCAGGAAGCCGATGTTGCCGGCCGGCTTGGCGTCGATCTCGCAGGCGGTGGTGACCGGCCCCTGGCGCAGGAACGCTTCGGCGAGGTCGCCGGACAGGTCGCTGTCCGAGCCCTTGGACGCCTTCGACATCTCCGCCCCGGCGTCGATGCCCTTGGCCTTCCAGTGCTTGGCGATGTCGAAGCTGACGGGCAGTTCGCAGGCCGAACCGGCGGCGCCGATCGCGCCTGCGCTCGCCGCGGTCCCGGCCGCCGCCCCAGTCGTCGCCTCCGCCTTCGCCGACGAATCCGAACGGCCCTCGCCGTCCGCTCCGGACGACCCGGCGCACCCGCTCAGTACCGCCGCCAGAAGCGCCGTTCCGGCCGTCAGGCCCACTGCTCCACCGCGCACAATCCCCACCTTGACCTGCACCGTCCACTCCCCGTCGGTCCGGCCGGACACTGTATCCGAGGGGTCCGCGGTGCCGTGGGGAATATCGGCGCGAGTCCTTTGCTGACGAGGTGTCTCATTATCCAACCGTGACCTTCCGTGGGCTACCGCCAGTAACTTACTCGAAAGTAAGGTCCGTGCCACCCACTTCGGCTACCCCCTGCCCCACCACTCGGGAGGTCCGCCATGCCCGCACACACCCGTCTTCCGGTGCTCGCCGTCGCCGTCGCCGCCTGCCTGGGCGCACAGACCGCCGCCGCGCTCCCCGCCATGGCCTCGGACACCGTCGTGTCCCGGGGCGTCACCATCCCCGCCTTCTACGACCCGCCCGCCGGCCTGCCCGCCGCCGACGGCACCCTCGTCCGCAGCGAGCACCTCCCGCTCGCGCTGAGCCTGCCCGGCCTCGACGGCCCCCTGCCGGGCCGGGCCACCCGGCTGATGTACAAGTCGACCGACTCGGGCGGGAATCCGGTCGCCGTGACCGGCGCCTACATCGAGCCGGCCGCCGCCTGGAAACACGGCGGACCACGCCCCCTCGTCGTCGTGGCACCCGGCACCATGGGGCAGGGCGACCAGTGCGCCGCCTCACTCGGCCTGGAACACCCGCTCAGCGTCAACGGCCAGACGCTGTCGGTCGGTTACGAGGACCTCGCGATCTACCGGATGCTCGCCAAGGGCATCGCCGTCGTGGTCACCGACTACGCGGGCCTGGGCGCCACCGACCGGCTGCACACCTACGTCAACCGCCTCGACGGCGGACACGCCGTGCTGGACGCCGTACGCGCCGCCCGGAACCTGGCGGGCACCTCCGTGACGGCCGCCTCGCCCGTGGGCCTTTACGGCTACAGCCAGGGCGGCGGCGCCACGGCCTCCGCCGCCGAGCTCCAGCCGGCCTACGCCCCCGACATCACCCTGGCCGGCACCTACTCGGGCGCGCCGCCCGCCGATCTGACCGCCGTCACCAAGGCCATCGACGGCAGCGACCTGGCCGGTGCCCTCGGCTGGGCCGTCAACGGCTTCCTGCAGGCCGACCCCGCCCTGCGGCCGATCGCCGACAAGCGCCTCGACGCGGCGGGCAAGGCCGCGCTGGCCGACCTGTCGACGATGTGCGTCGCAGACGCGATCCTCTCCTACAACTCCGCCCACAGCACGGCCTGGACGGCCGACGGCTCCTCCCTCAGCGACGTCATCAAGGCCGAGCCGGCCCTCCAGGACTTCCTCGACCGGCAGCGCATCGGCCGGACGAAGCCGGCGAGCCCGGTCCGGGTGGCGACCGGCGTCAACGACGACCTCGTGCCGCACGCGCAGGCCCGCACGCTCGCCGTCGACTGGTGCCGCAAGGGTGCCGACGTCACCTATGTCCCGGTCACGGTGCCCCCGTTGGGCCGCTCCCTGCTCAACCACTTCACCCCGCTGATGACCGATCAGGGCGACGCCATCGACTGGCTGACCGACCGGCTCTCCGGCAGGCCGGCGGGCTCCACCTGCTGGTCGCTGCCCGTCCGGCCCTGACCGCTGACCGGCGCGCTCAGCCAGACGCGCGCCGGCAGTGCAGGAACAGGTGCGGCTCGGGTGCGGCGCCGGGATGGGCCGGGGCGAACACGGCGTGCTCCTCCGCCAGGACCGTCAGGCCCGCCCCGGTCACCAGCGCAGTGAAGTCCCCGGCCGCGAAACTGGTCACCCGGGCCGGCTGCCCCATGAACAGCCCCTCGACGGCCTCCAGGTCGAGGGGCACGGTGGCCAGCACGGCGTACCCGCCCGGCCGCAACGCCCGCACCAGCCGAGCCACCACGGCCGACTGCTCGGCGCGGGACATCTGCAGCAGCGAGAAGTACACGCACACCGCGTCGAACGACTCCTCGTCGAGCGGCAGTTCACGGATGTCGCCGAGCCGGAAGTCGGCCTCGGGCACCTGCCGGGAGGCGACGCCGACCATGACCGGGGAGACATCGACGCCGAGCACCTCGTGCCCCGCGTCGCTGAGTGTCCGCGCGGTGGGCCGTCCGGTGCCGCTGCCCACGTCCAGCACCCTGCTGCCCGGATCCAGCCGGTCCAGCAGCCACCGCAGGGAGTCGCGGTGCACCTCGGAGGCGGCGAACGCCTTCTCGTAGTCGAGACCCAGCGCGTCGAACAGCACGGCTGCCGGTGCCCGGTGATCGTCCTCGGCCAAGACGGCCCCTTCCGTCGTCCCCTGCGGGTGCCGGGCATCGTCGCACCCCGGGCCCGTGCCCCACAACGCCGCGCGCCGGGCGCGGTTTGCGGGGCACGGCACGGGCAGGGCAGGGTTCGGGGCGTGCCCACCTTGCTGATCGTGCATCACACCCCCTCGCCCAACTGCCAGGCGCTGTTCGAGGCCGTCGTCTCCGGCGCGACCACACCGGAGATCGAGGGCGTGCGCGTCGTGCGGCGGGCGGCGCTGTCCGCCACCGCCACCGACGTCCTCGAGGCCGACGGCTACCTCCTCGGCACCCCGGCCAACCTCGGCTACATGTCCGGAGCCCTGAAGCATTTCTTCGACCAGATCTACTACCCGTGCCTGGACGCGACCCGGGGCCGGCCCTTCGGCTACTACGTGCACGGCGGCAACGACGTCACGGGCGCCGTCCGCGCCGTCGAGTCGGTCACCACCGGCCTCGGCTGGCGCCGTTCGGCCGATGCGGTGACCGTCACCGGCGCACCCGGCAAGGCCGACGTCGAGGCCTGCTGGGAACTGGGCGCCACGGTCGCCGCCGGGCTCATGGGCGACGCCTGACGGCGCCACCGTACCGGTGCGGCCGCCCCCGCCCGCCGATGGGCCGTTCGGGTGTCCCGGTGACCGGGCCGGATTCCGTTCCGCCCGGTCAGGAGGGGGGCCGCCCGGCAGGTGAAGGTGCGGGCGTGGGGTCCCTCGCCCACGATGGGACCGCGGCCGGCCTTCGCGGATCCGGTCGCGCACGCATGTCGTCGAGCCGAGGGAGCGTCGTATGCGAGCGGACGGCCACGCCCCCGGACTGCCGGACGAGCAGGACACCGGGGAACCGCTGCGCCGGTGCGCACAGGAGGTCCTGGACGTCGCCGAGGGCATCCGCGCGGTGTCCGCGCGGACCGGCGCCGCGCTGCTCGACCCGCGGCTCACCGGCTCCGCGGACCGCCGGCCCCGGACCGCCCTCGCCGCCCGCTGGGCGCTGCTGCGCGCCCTGACCGGCGGGCAGGGCCTCGGCCGCCCGGCGGTCCCGCTCCCGAAGGGCCCGGCACGGCTGCCCGGCCGTGCGGGCCTGCCCGCGTGGGTGGCGGTCGGCGCGCTGCGGCTGAGGGTCGCCGCCGTGCTGGCCGGCCACCCGGAGTTCGCCCGTGACCCGGGCATGCGGCGGCTGACGGACGCCCTCGCGACCGGCCGCGACCCGGCGGCCGTACGCTCCCTGCGCGCCCTGTTCCGGGACCCGGGGGCGCAGCGCGCCCTGTCCGGCCTCATCCCCCTGATGGCCGAACTCACAGCCGTACGGCGGCTGCTGGATGAAGACGCCCTGGCTGCCGGCGGAACCGGCTGGGCGCTCGCACCCGGACCACCGGACGGGCCGCCGTCCGCCGGCTCCGTGCCCCCGATCGAGGCCAGGGACGGGGGCGAGGCCGACGCCGAAGCCGCCGACCTCACCGAGCGGGAGCGGCAGACCATCGCCACCGAGGGGTCCTTCCTGGGCTTCCTGCGCAACATCCGGGCGCTGTCCACCGACGGGCGGATCCTGGTGCAGAACGTGCGCGGCCCCGACGGTGTCGTCCGCTACGTCGTCCAGGCCCCCGGCACCTCACCCGGCCGGCCCCGCGACGACGGCCCGCGTGACTTCGCCGACGCCTGGCACGACCTCTTCGCGGCCGACTCGCCCCACACCCGCTCGATCCGGCTCGCCCTCGCCGACTACGGCATACCGCGCGGCGCCGACCTCGCCCTGATCGGGCACGGCGAGGGCGGCACCGCGCTGCTCAACCTCGCCCGGGACCCGGACTTCTGCCGGGCCTACCGGGTCACCCACGTCATAACCGTCGGCTCCCCGGCCGCCGGGCGGCGGACCGCCGACCCGCGCACCTGGGTCGCCGCCATCACCGACCAGCACGACATGGTGCCCGCCCCCGACGCCCCGGACGCCGGCCCGCACCCCAACCGGTACGAGCTCCGCTACCCCGGGCCCGCCGGCCCCTACCCGCTGCGCCACACGGTCCGTGACTACATCGAACATCTGCGGTCCGTCGTCCCGCAGGCCCGCGAGATCGTCGACGACGCGCTCACGCCCTACCGGGGCCCGGTCGTGCGCACCCGGGCCTACCGGCTCCGCGACCGCGCCCACCCGCCCGAGGGTCACCCCTTCCTCACCCTGCCGACCGCCTCCGTCCCCACCGCGACCGGCCCGGTGGACGTGCCGGTGCGCTACTACGACTCCTCCGCCGTCCACCTGTGCTACCTCGTCGACGCCGACGCGGCGCACGGCCTGCTGCCCGCCGGCACCCGGACGGTGCCCAGCCGGCTGGGCGGCCGGGCGCTGGCGGTGCTGTCGCTGTACGAGCACCGCTGCTCGACCATCGGCCCCTACACCGAGGTCGCCCTGACGTTACCGGTGGCCGACCTGTGGCGGCCGCGCCCGTACGACATCGCCGCCGACCTGCTGCGCCGCGCCGACCTGCGCCGGACCGGCCGGCACGTCCTCTCGCTCGCCGTCAGCAGTGAGGAGGCACGGTCCGTCGCCCGGGAGATCTGGGGCCAGCCCGCCACCCGCAGCTCGGCCGTGGCGGACCTGATGGGCCGTCATATCCGGTTCGCCACCATGGAGATCGGGCTCGTCGTGGCCGGCCGCCTCGGCCCCGGTGTCCGCTGCCCGGAGGCGGACTGGGTGCTGTACGGCCGGCGCGACGAGAGCACGGTCCGCACCCTGGTCCGCGCGCACGGTGCGCCACGGCTGCACGCCGGAGCCCGGGTACGGCTGCGCCTGGACACCGCGGCGGCCGAACCCATGGCCGGACAGCTGCGCCGGCTCGGTATCGACGCGGCCCGGCCGCTCTTCGTACTGCACAACCCGCGGTTCACGGCCCACCGCAGCGCCGGCGCCGTCCTGCCGCGCTGAACCGAACGCACCTATCCATGAGTTGGGAGCCTTCGTGGTCACCGAGCTGCTGCCCCGCACGATGCCGTCACCCGCCGGACTCCTCGACCGGGCGATCGCGCTGCGCACCGACGCCGACCTGCTGGACGGCTACGCCCGGCGACTGCTCGCCACCGCCGAGGCACTGACCGGCACAGCGGCACCCGAGCCGAGCCGCCCCGCCCTGGAACGGCAGGCGGCCGCCTGCCGCGCGTCCGCACGGCACCTGCGCGCCGCCGCGGCGGCGCTGCTCGCACACCGGCGGGCCACCGGAGCCGGCCGGAGCGGATCACCGGCCCGCACCGGCCGGGACGTGACGTGGACGGAATCCGGCGAGGACAGGGGTGCGCGCGGATGACGGTCCGGCAGCACGTGCGCGTCAGCGGCCGTGTCCAGGGGGTCTTCTACCGCGACACCTGCCGTCGGCTCGCGCAGGAGCGGGGCGTGGCCGGATGGGTGCGCAACCTGCACGACGGAGACGTGGAGGCCGTGTTCGAGGGGCCTGCCGACGATGTCGCCCACCTCGCGCGCTGGGCGGCGCAGGGCCCGCCGACGGCCACGGTGACGCACTGCACGGGCACCGCCGAGGAGCCCGAGGGGCTGTCCGGCTTCCGGGTACTGCCCGACGCCGCGCCCGGCGACGGCCCCCCTGGATAGGCCGGCGGGAAAGAGAGGGAGAGGAAAGGGAACCGGCGGAAGGCAATCGGGGTCTTACGGTCCGTCGGCGCCCGGGATCGGCCCGGTCACGAATAAAACGGGGGAATGAGAAAGATGCCCGTCCGCAGCCGCAGGACTCTTCTGACCGCCGTCACCGTCACGGCCGGCCTCTCCCTGGCCGCCGTCACGCCCGCCCTCGCCGGCACCGGCGCGAGCCACGCCCGCCCCGCCGCCGTGTCCACCGCCCAGGGCGACCCGCGCAACGCCACCCAGCGCGTGGCCGACTTCTACGGCGCCTACATCGACTCCGTCTGGGCCGCCGACGACCCGGCGGCCGCCGCCAACGCCAAGGCGCTGCGCGCCTTCTACCTGTCGGCCGCCGCCCGGAAGAAGGCCGGAGCCTACGAGAAGAAGAACCATGCCGACGGCATCCTCTTCGCGCAGAACGTGCCGGTCAGGTGGAAGGTCCACTACACCGGCTCCGGCATGGGCCACTCCACCAGCAGGGTCACGCTGACCTGGAGCGACGGCGGCGACGCCCAGGTGACCAGGATCGACGTCCAGTCCGATCTGCGGACCCTGAAGATCACCGCGCTGAAGCCGGCGGACTGACCCCGCGAGCGGGCCCGCGGTCCCGCCCCGCCCCACCCGGGGCGGGCCCGCGCGGTCGTCCTCGGCGGCCAGGACTGAGCGGCACCGGCCCGGGTACCCGGTGTGCCCCCCGGGGGCCGTCCCGGCCGCCCGGGAGCGCAGGGCGCCGCGAATGGAGAGGCCATGACGCAGAACGGGGAGGGAACCACCCCCGCCCGGCGGACGGAGGTCACCGGGCTCCGCCTCGCCGGTGACGGACCGGAGCGGCCGGTACCGGCCGCACCGGTCACGGAACCCCTGCCGCACGACCGCAGCCAGGCGATCCTGGAGGCCGCCAAGCAGATCGGCGCCCTGCTGAAGAAGAAGGGCCACCCCTTCGCCCTCGCGGGCAGCGTGGCGGTCTACGCCCACGGCGGGAGCCGCGACCTCCAGCACGACGCCGACTTCGCCGTGCTGCCCGAGGACTCCGACGCGGTGGCCGCGAGTCTGCGCGAGGCCGGCCTCCCCGTGCGCACCCCGCCGGAGGACTGGCTGCTGAAGACGGCCTGCCGGGGGCAGGACATCGACATCATCTTCCAGCTGGCGCACGAGCCCGTCACCGAGGGCATGCTGGCCCGGGCGACCTGCCTGCCGGTCGACTCCGTGCTGATGCCCGTCCTGTCCCCGACCGATCTGATCCGCAGCCTGATCAGTGCCTTCTCGGAGCACTACTGCGACTTCGGGGCGGTTCTGCCGGTGGCCCGCGCCGTGCGCGAGAAGGTCGACTGGGACGAGGTGCGGCAGACCTGCGGGGACCAGCCGATGCCCGCCGCCTTCCTCTTCCTGCTGGAACGGCTGAACGTGATCGCACCCCGGAAGGGGCAGCCATGACCGACCGAGACGCACACCGGCCGCCGGACCCCCCGGCCGCCGAGAACCTGGACTACCGCGTCGCCCACCTCGCCGAACGGATCGCCGCCGGACCGCTCGGCGAACTGGGCGTACGGCTGGTCCCGCACGGCGACTCCGTACTGCTGACGGGCACCGTGCCCTCCACCGAGTGCCGGGACCAGATCCTCGGCATGGCCCGCGAGGTGCTGGCGGGGCACCCCGTCCACTGCGACATCCTCGTCGCCGGGACCTCCTCGCCCGACCACGGGGAGGACCTCACATGATCCGCGTCGCCGCCGTGGGGGACATCCACATGGGGCCGGACAGCCAGGGCACGCTGCGCCCCGCCTTCGAGACCCTGCCCGAGTGCGCCGACGTCCTGCTGCTCGCCGGGGACCTCACCCGGCACGGCACGCCGGAGGAGGCGCGGGTCGTCGCCCGGGAGATCAAGGACCTCGCCGTCCCCGTCGTCGCCGTGCTCGGCAACCACGACCACCACGACGACCACCCCGAGGAGGTCACCGCGATCCTCCGGGACGCCGGCGCACATGTCCTCGAGGGCCAGGCAGTCGTCGTCACCCGCGACGGGGCACGCATCGGGGTGGCCGGGACGAAGGGCTTCGGCGGGGGGTTCGTGGGACGCTGCGCCGGGGAGTTCGGCGAGCCGATCATGAAGGAGTTCGTCCGCTACAGCCGCCGGCGCGCCGACGGGCTGCTGGCCGCCCTGAAGCAGCTCGACGAGTGGAACTGCGACGTACGGATCGCCCTGACCCACTTCTCACCCGTGCCGGACACCCTGGCCGGGGAGCCGCCCGAGATCCACCCGTTCCTCGGCAGCTATCTCCTCGCCGAGGCCATCGACACGACCTGCCCCGACCTCGCCGTGCACGGGCACGCCCACGCGGGCACCGAGCACGGGATGACCAGCGGGGGCGTCCGGGTCCGCAACGTGGCGCAGCCGGTGATCGGCCAGGCGTTCCACGTCTACAACCTGCCGGGGCGCGAGCCGGCGGCGGCCTGACCGGGCGGCGGCCGGCGCGGCCTCAGGCCGCCGTGCCCAGGGCCTCGCGGCCCGTGACGTCGCCGTCCTTCGCGGGCAGCTTGAGCGCGGCGGGGACCGCGACCCGGCGGCGCAGCAGGCCCGCGCCGATCGCGCCGGCGATCAGCAGCCCGCCCGCGACCAGGGCGCCCCGTGCTCCCGCCCACTCCATCAGCAGACCCAGGGCGGGCGGCCCGCCGAGGCCCCAGACGGTGCCGATACTGCTCCACACGCCGAGCACCCGGCCCCGCATATGGGCCGGCGGATCGGTCTGCAGCACCGCGGTGCCGGCGGTGTCGGAGACCGACTCGACCACGGCCATCGGCAGCACCAGCACCAGCAGGACGGCCAGTGACGGCGAGAGGCCCGCCGCGACCTGGAGCAGCCCGCCGGCCGCCGCGAGCACGCCCACGGTCCGCACCGAGGGGCTGCGCAGCCGCGCGCCGAGGACCGCGCCGAGGATGCCGCCGACGGCCAGCACCGTGGACACCGTGCCGAACGCCCCGGCGCCGCCCGCGAGCGGCCCGGTGACGAGGACGGCGAGGGTGAGGCCGTAGTTGCGGCCGAAGACCGAGCTGAGACCGGTGACCGCGGCGAGCGCGACCAGCCGGGGACGGCGGACGAAGAAGGCCAGGCCCTGCCTGATGCCCATCTCCGCCTTGTCCGGTACGGCGCGCTCGGTGGCCGCCGGCTCCCGGACCGATCCGTGCGCGGGGCGCAGGAACGGCACGACCGCCGCGACGAACAGGAACGACAGCGCGTTGGCGGCGTACGCGGCGGAGGTGCCGAGGAAACCGACGGTCACTCCCGCCAGCCCCGTACCGGCCAGCCGGCCCGCGCTGTGCACGAGGGCGCCCACGCCGATCGCGGAGGGCACGTCCTCCACCGGCACGAGATCGTTGCCGAGCAGCGCGCAGGCGGGTCCGTCGACGGTGGCGATGACACCGGTCACCCCGGCCAGCACCAGCAGCGACGTCATGTCGATCCGGTCCAGCGCCACGAGCAGGGCGGTGGTGAGGGCGACGGCGCCGAGCAGGGCCTGGCTGACCGCGACCGTCAGCTTCCGGGGCCAGCGGTCGACGGCGGCGCCGCCCAGCAGGCTCACGAACAGCGCGGGCGCAGCCTGTACCGACATCGACAGACCGGTCGCCGCGGCGGACCCCGTGATCTGCAGCACCAGCAGGTTCTGCACGGTGAGCTGCATCCAGGTGCCGGCGTTGGAGACGAGGTTCGCGGCCGACCACCAGCGCATGCCGCGGTGACGCAGCGACCGCCACGGCGAACGCGAGGCGTTCGGGCGCGCGGCGGGAGTGGTTCCGGGCGTGGGCAGGGCAGAGGGAGAGGGCAAGGCGGCTACTCGACATCCGGGGGAGTCGGAAGAGCGACCGGCGGTACGGCTGAACCGGCTGCGCTGCACGGCTGGTCCGCCCGGTCGGGAGGGCGCCGACCATGGTGGCAGACGGGACGGGCGAGTCGCCGCCGCTCTGCCTCCCGGAGCGGCACTGGGAGCCCCAAAGTGCGGCACCCGCAACGGACTTGGACCCCGGGTGGGCTTCCTCACAGGCCCGCGTCATGCCCCCGTGCTGCGGGCGTTTGCCGGGCGCCCGCGCGGGCTGCGCGGAGGACGGCCGGACGGCGCGGTCCGGCCGCCGGAGGTGTGACATGCGTGACAACGACCAGCCCGGGGGCGGCCGTCCCGGGCGCGCGGCGGCGCCGGAGCCCCGCTCGGGCTTCGCCGCGCCCGGCGGCGGCTCGCCCCGTACCGGCACCGAACCGGTCACCGCCCGCAGCCCCCTCCGGCTGCGGCTGCTGCTCTCCGCGGTCTTCCTGCCGCTCTTCGCCGCGGCGACCGCCGTCCTCGCGGTCCGGGCCGCGCACTCGGGCCCGGGCGACAGCCCCGGCAGCGGCGCGCTGAGCGTCCTCGCCGTGATCTGCGGGGTGCTCGCGCTCGCGGCGGCGCTGGACCTCGCCGTCGTGACCCGCCGTCTGCGGCGGGCGCCCGGCGAGAGGTCCCGGCGCCTGATGAGAGGTTCCGGCGGTCGGCCGGACCGCCTCAGCGGTTGACCGACCGCATCCCGGCCTCGTCGTAGCGCTCGCCCGACGCCTGCGGCAGCTCGGCGTCGATGCGGGCGAGGTCCTCCTTGGACAGCTCGATGTCCACCGCGGCCGCGTTCTGCTCCAGATAGGTGCGGCGCTTGGTGCCCGGGATCGGGACCAGGTCCTCGCCCTGGGCCAGCACCCAGGCGATCGCGAGCTGGGCCGGGGTCACGTCCTTCTCCGCGGCGATCTCCTTCACCTTCGCCGCCAGCCGCAGGTTCGCCTCGAGGTGGGCGTCGGTGAAACGGGGGCTGCTGCGACGGTAGTCGTCGGCGTCCAGCTCGTCGGGGGAGGAGAAGCGGCCGGCGAGGAAGCCGCGGCCGAGCGGCGAGTACGGCACGAAGCCGATGCCGAGCTCCCGGCAGGCCGGCAGCACCTCGGCCTCCACGTCCCTGCTCCACAGCGAGTATTCGCTCTGCACGGCGGTGACCGGGTGGACGGCGTTCGCCCGCCGGATGGTCTCCGCGCTCGCCTCGCTCAGCCCGATGTACCGCACCTTGCCCTCGGCGACGAGTTCTCCCAGGGCACCCGCCGTCTCCTCGATCGGCACCTGCGGATCGACCCGGTGCTGGTAGTACAGGTCGATGTGGTCCGTGCCGAGGCGCTCCAGTGAGCCGTGGACCGAGCTGCGCACATGCTCGGCGGAGCCGTCCTGCCGGCCCACCGAGCTCATGTCGCCCGGCACCGCGTCGTCCATCCGGTAGTTGAACTTCGTGGCGATCACAAACTCGTCCCTGTGCCCCCGGATCGCCTCGCCGACCAGGGACTCGTTGGTCAGCGGCCCGTACATCTGAGCGGTGTCGAGGAAGTCGACGCCCAGCTCGAGGGCGCGGCGGATGGTCGCGATGCCCTCGTCCTGGTCGGCGGTGCCGTAGAAGGCGGACATTCCCATGCAGCCGAGGCCGATGGCCGATACCTGGAGATCCCGCAGACTGCGCTGTCGCATGTGCTGTCCCAGCCTTTACGCACACTTCGGTCGGCGTCCGTACGGCCGTCACGGCCCACGGACGGAGAGAAACACCCCACCATTCAGCGACGGATCGGGCCGCCCGGCATCCCGTGGGGGACGCCGGGTGACACGGTCTCGCGCGGTGGGACGTTCATGACGCTACGACCTGAAGTGCGCTCGAACGCAAGCGCGGGGCGTCCAGGTGTCAGACGCCCAGCCGGACCGGCAGCTCGAACAGGTCGTTCTGCGTGACGACCGGCTTGTTGCGCGGCTCGGCCGCCGGGACCGCCGGCTCCAGGCCGGGGAAGCGGGCGTACAGCGCGGGCAGCGCCACGCCCGCCTCCAGCCGGGACAGCGCCGCGCCCGGGCACACGTGCGGGCCGTGCCCGAAGGAGATGTGGCGGTTCCTCGTCTCGCGGGTGATGTCGAACTCCCCGGCGTCCGGGCCGTGCGCGTTCTCGTCGCGGCCGATCGCCCCGTACGACACGATCAGCGCGTCACCGGCCGGGATCACCCGGTCGCCGACCGGTACGTCCTCGGTCGCGAACCGGATCAGCACGTGCGAGGTCGGGGTCGACCAGCGCAGCGTCTCCTCGATCACCGCCGACCGGTCCGCCTCGCCGGACAGCACCAGGTCACGCTGCCCGGGGTGGGGCGTGCGCGGCCGTGGCCACCGCGGCGCTGAGCACGACCGCCGCCGCGCCGGCGCCCCAGGCGAGCGGGGCCCGCACCGGACCGGGCGCCGCCGCCACCGCCATCCAGACGACAAGCGCCGACAGGGCGGCGGTCGCCGTGAGAGCGACGAGGAACGTGCGGGGGACGGGACGGTCGCCGGGAGGCGTGAGCGGGGTCATCGGTCCGGGGGGATCCTCGCGGCAGAGAGGGGCAAGGGAGGGCGGGCGGAGACGTCCGGGTGGCGGAAGAGGACACTCGAGGGTGAACTGCCGGTCACTATACGAGAGTTAGTGATCGGAAAGGAAGGAATCCGGGTGCGTTCCGGGTACCGGACGGTCACCGGCCTGGAGCAGCGACCGGTGCCGCCTGTGGCGCCGCCCACCTCGTCCGTGTGATGGTTCTCGCACGTCGAGACGTATGGGCACCCCCTAATGTTGCCGCGACGTACGGCAGGGCATGGCTGACACCATGGTGTTTGTCGCCGCCAGGCAGCTGAAGGGATCCAGGATGTTCCGCAAGGTGCTGGTCGCCAACCGTGGAGAGATCGCGATTCGGGCGTTCCGCGCGGGCTACGAACTCGGTGCGCGCACGGTCGCCGTGTTCCCGCACGAGGACCGCAACTCACTGCACCGGCTGAAAGCCGACGAGGCGTACGAGATCGGGGAACCGGGGCATCCCGTGCGGGCCTACCTCTCCGTCGAGGAGATCGTGGGCGCGGCCCGCCGGGCGGGCGCCGACGCCGTCTACCCCGGGTACGGATTCCTGTCCGAGAACCCCGAACTCGCACGCGCCTGCGAGGAGGCGGGCATCACCTTCGTCGGCCCGGACGCGCAGACGCTCGAGCTGACCGGCAACAAGGCCCGCGCGGTCGCCGCCGCGCGCGCCGCCGGCGTACCCGTGCTCGGCTCCTCCGCGCCCTCCAACGACGTGGACGAACTGGTGCGGGCCGCCGAGGAGGTCGGCTTCCCGGTCTTCGTCAAGGCGGTCGCCGGCGGTGGCGGGCGCGGTATGCGCCGGGTGGAGGACCCCGCCCAGTTGCGCGAGTCCATCGAGGCCGCCTCCCGCGAGGCCGCGTCCGCGTTCGGTGACCCGACCGTCTTCCTGGAGAAGGCCGTCGTGGACCCGCGCCACATCGAGGTGCAGATCCTCGCCGACGACGAGGGCAACGTCATCCACCTCTTCGAGCGCGACTGCTCGCTCCAGCGCCGCCACCAGAAGGTCATCGAACTGGCGCCCGCGCCCAACCTCGACCCGGAACTGCGGGAGCGGATCTGCGGCGACGCGGTGCGCTTCGCCCGCGAGATCGGCTACCGCAACGCGGGCACCGTGGAGTTCCTGCTGGACCGCGACGGCAACCACGTCTTCATCGAGATGAACCCGCGCATCCAGGTCGAGCACACGGTCACCGAGGAGGTCACCGACGTCGACCTGGTCCAGGCCCAGTTGCGCATCGCCTCCGGTCAGAACCTCGCCGACCTCGGCCTCTCCCAGGACACCGTCACCCTGCGCGGTGCCGCCCTGCAGTGCCGCATCACCACCGAGGACCCGGCCAACGGCTTCCGCCCGGACACCGGCCGGATCAGCGCCTACCGCTCCCCGGGCGGCTCCGGCATCCGCCTGGACGGCGGAACCACCCACGCGGGTACGGAGATCAGTGCCCACTTCGACTCGATGCTGGTCAAACTGACCTGCCGGGGGCGGGACTTCCAGGCCGCCGTCGGACGCGCCCGGCGTGCCGTGGCCGAGTTCCGCATCCGCGGTGTGGCCACCAACATCCCGTTCCTGCAGGCGGTCCTGGACGACCCCGACTTCCAGGCGGGCCGGGTCACCACCTCCTTCATCGAGCAGCGCCCGCACCTGCTGACCTCCCGGCACTCCGCCGACCGCGGCACCAAGCTGCTCACCTACCTCGCCGACGTCACCGTCAACAAGCCGCACGGCGAACGGCCCGAACTGCTCGACCCGGTCACCAAGCTGCCCTCGCTCCCGGCCGGCGAGCCCGCGCCCGGCTCCCGGCAGCGGCTGGTCGAACTCGGTCCCGAGGGCTTCGCCCGGCAGCTGCGCGAGTCGCCGACCATCGGGGTCACCGACACCACCTTCCGCGACGCCCACCAGTCGCTGCTGGCCACCCGGGTGCGCACCAAGGACCTCCTCGCCGTCGCCCCGGTGGTCGCCCGCACCCTGCCGCAGCTGCTGTCCCTGGAGTGCTGGGGCGGCGCCACCTACGACGTAGCGCTGCGTTTCCTGGCCGAGGACCCCTGGGAGCGGCTGGCCGCCCTGCGCGAGGCCGTGCCCAACATCTGCCTCCAGATGCTGCTTCGCGGCCGCAACACCGTCGGCTACACCCCGTACCCGACCGAGGTGACCGACGCCTTCGTGCAGGAGGCCGCCGCCACCGGCATCGACATCTTCCGCATCTTCGACGCCCTGAACGACGTGGGCCAGATGCGGCCCGCCATCGAGGCCGTGCGCGAGACCGGCACCGCGATCGCCGAGGTCGCCCTCTGCTACACCGCCGACCTCAACGATCCCGCCGAACGGCTCTACACCCTCGACTACTACCTGCGGCTCGCCGAGCAGATCGTGGAGGCCGGCGCCCACGTCCTGGCGATCAAGGACATGGCCGGACTGCTGCGCGCCCCGGCGGCCGCGAAGCTCGTCACCGCGCTGCGCCGCGAGTTCGACCTGCCCGTGCACCTGCACACGCACGACACGGCGGGCGGCCAGCTCGCCACCTACCTCGCCGCGATCCAGGCGGGCGCCGACGCGGTCGACGGCGCGGTGGCCTCGATGGCCGGCACCACCTCGCAGCCCTCGCTGTCGGCGCTTGTCGCCGCCACCGACCACTCGGAGCGGCCCACCGGCCTCGACCTGGGCGCCGTCGGCGACCTGGAGCCCTACTGGGAGGGCGTGCGCAAGATCTACGCCCCGTTCGAGGCGGGCCTCGCCTCCCCGACCGGGCGGGTCTACCACCACGAGATCCCCGGTGGTCAGCTGTCCAACCTGCGCACCCAGGCCGTCGCCCTCGGCCTCGGCGACCGCTTCGAGGACATCGAGGCGATGTACGCCGCCGCCGACCGGATCCTCGGCCGGCTGGTCAAGGTGACCCCGTCGTCCAAGGTGGTCGGCGACCTCGCCCTGCACCTGGTCGGCGCCGGGGTCTCGCCGGAGGACTTCGAGGCGACCCCCGACCGGTTCGACATCCCCGACTCGGTGATCGGCTTCCTGCGCGGCGAGCTGGGCACCCCGCCCGGCGGCTGGCCCGAGCCGTTCCGCACCAAGGCCCTGCGGGGCCGGACGGAGGCCAGGCCGGCCCCCGAGCTGTCCGCCGAGGACCGCGACGGGCTGGCCAAGGAGCCCCGCTCGACCCTCAACCGGCTGCTGTTCCCCGGCCCGACCCGCGAGTTCGACACGCACCGCCAGAGCTTCGGCGACACCAGCGTGCTGGACAGCAAGTCGTTCTTCTACGGCCTGCGCCCGGCCAAGGAGTACGCCGTCGACCTGGAGCCCGGTGTCCGGCTGCTGATCGAGCTGCAGGCGGTCGGCGAGGCCGACGAGCGCGGTATGCGCACCGTGATGTCCTCGCTGAACGGCCAGCTCCGTCCCATCCAGGTGCGGGACCGGGCGGCGGCCTCGGACGTTCCGGTGACGGAGAAGGCGGACCGGGGCAACCCCGGTCATGTGGCGGCGCCGTTCGCCGGTGTGGTGACGCTCGCGGTGTCCGAGGGTGACGAGGTGGCGGCCGGTGCCACCGTGGCCACCATCGAGGCGATGAAGATGGAGGCGACGATCACGGCGCCGAAGGCGGGCCGGGTGTCCCGGCTGGCCATCAACCGGATCCAGCAGGTGGAGGGCGGCGACCTGCTGGTGGAGATCGCCTGACGGCAGCGCCCGCTCGCCGTGACCGGATGTCCGGCCGCGGCGAGCGGGCGCCAGGGGACCGGCTCGGCGCCGGCCGGGAGGCGCCGGTCAGCTCGGGAGCGGGTAGCTCACGATCTGGTCGAAGCCCTCGGGCCGGGCGCCCTCGTAGGTGAGGGTGATCCGGGTGAAGCGCTTGACGCCCGGGTGCTTCTTCCACGGGGCCGGGCTGTCCAGCCGCACCGTCACCCGGTACGAGTGGAACTTGCCGGCCGCGCAGTACGGCTTGCAGTCGTTGACCGCGTTCAGACCCTCGGCCATGGCCGCCCGGGAGCCCCACTTGGTCCAGTTCAGGTCCAGCAGGCGGCTGTTGCCGTCGCCGCAGGCCAGGATGTAGTCGGCCGGGCGGACGGTGCGCTGGAAGGAGCAGTCGACCAGCACCGGCTGCGTGCGCCGGGCCTGCGGGGCCGACGTGTCCGGCGGCGTCGCGGAGGCCGTCGTCATGGCCGCCGTGAGCATGGCTCCCGCCGCGAGCGTGACTGCCGTTCCCACCATTGATCCGCGCATGGCCGCTCCCACTGCCGTTCCGTGTCCGACCGCGTGCACATCGACGCTACGACCGTACGCCCGGATGTACCAATCGCGCAGGTCGCGCCGCGTGTCCGCGGTGCGGACAGCCGTTCGACGTCAGGTTTGGACCGAACACGTCAAGCGGATCAGCAGGTGCCCTCGTCCTGCCAGGGACCCCACTCGGAGGCGCCGGGCACCTCGTTCTGGGTCCACCACTTGGCCTTCCAGTTGTGCTTGCCGTACGAGACCTCGTCGTCCTTGGTGTACACCGCCGTCGAGCTCCAGGCGGTCTTGCAGGAGGTGCCCGGGGTCGGCGTCGGAGTAGGAGTCGGGGTGGGGGTGGGTGTCGTGGTGGGCGGGGTGACGCCCGCGAACTTCACCGAGTACTTGGCGAAGTCCCAGGAGTTCTGCGCCACGCTCGAGCAAGTGCCCGAGGTGCGGCCGCCATTGTCGGCCGGTGTGCACTGGCGGTCACGGTTCAGGGACCAGAACGTGAAGCGGTCCATGTGGTGACCGGTGGCGTAGTCCAGCACGGTCTGGAAGTCGGCCGGTGTGAAGTACTCGCCGGTGTCGCTGCGGCCGTTCATGCCGGAGAAGCCCTCGTGGGCGTAGGCGGTCGCCTGGTCCCAGCCGAAGGTCGACCGGAGGATCGAGTTGAAGTTGGTCAGCGCCGTGGTCTGGCTCGCCGCCCCGTTGAAGCCGCCGTCGAACGGCATGATGGAGAAGTTGTTCGGGGTGAACCCCTGCGACTTGGCCTCCAGCAGCATCTGCTTGCCGAACCAGCCGGTGCCGTCCGCCGTGCCGGCGGTGGTCACGGAGACGTACAGCCCCGGGTTGTTCTGCTGGAGGATCTTCGCGGCACCGATCTCGTTCCTGATCGCGGCGCTGTTCTCGTACTCCGGCTCCTCCAGGTCGAAGTCGATGGCGTGCAGGCCGTACTTGGTGATCACCTGCTGGTAGGCCGCGGCCGTGGCGGCCGGGTCCGCGCACGCCTGACCGAGCTTGGTGCCGCCGTAGCCGCCGATGGAGACGGAGACGTCGCCGCCCTTGGCGCGGATGCCGCTGATGACCGACTGGACGGCCGTGTCGGAGGAGACGGGGGAGGTGCCGCCCCAGGTGGGGGAGCAGCCGCCGCCGTTCGGGGCCAGGACGAAGGCGAGCTGGAACGCCTTGAGGCCGGTGGCGTCCATGATGGCGGCCGCGTTCGGCGGGTCGTTGTCCAGCGGCATCAGATAGGGAGCCGCGGCGTACCACCGGTCGCTCAGCGCGGTGGTGGCGCCGGAGGCGCCGGTGGTGACGAGGGCGGTGGTGCCCGCGGCGGCCAGTCCGACGGCGGCCGCCGCGCCCAGACATGCGCGAAGAGGTCTCACTGCGTGCCTCCAGGGGGTGGGGGTGGGGTTGCCCAGCGGGGAGTCGCCCCAGCCTCCGGGAGCTGTTGCGGTCACGTCAATGAGTTGGTCTAGTCCAAAGAGGTCTTTGGACTAGACCATGCAATCTCTTTACTCATGGTGCGGGCGCGGCCGTGGGGACCGGGCTCAGGCCTCGCTCTTCCGCAGCACGATCTGGGTCTGTGTGGTCTGGCCGACCAGCCGGCCGCCGTCGTCCCGCAGATCGGTCTGCACCACCAGGAGGGTGCCGCCGACATGCAGCGGCCTGGCCGTGGCGTGCACGTGCCCGGCGGTGACCGCCCGCAAGAAGTTGGTCTTGGACTCCACGGTCGAGGTGCCGGTGGCCCCCGTCGGCAGGTTCAGATACGCGCACACGGCGCCGACGGTGTCCGCCAGCGCCATCAGCGCCCCGCCGTGCAGCGCGCCACCGGCCGTGCAGACCTCCGGGGACCAGGCGAGACTGCCGGCCGCGCGCTCGGCGGTGGCCTCGCGCAGCTCGATGCCCAGACCCGCCGCGAACGGCATGGCTGCCAGCAGGTCGGCGGGCCGCGGAGCGGCCGGCTCGGACAGGGACATGGGGTACCGCCTCTCGTGGGTGCCGTGCAGCTCCGCACGTCGATCAGGCAGTGTGCCGGCGGTGTCCGGCACGGGCCCGGATCATGGTCGTCATCGCGCCAGTCGGCCCCCGGCCGCCCGGACGGCCGTCCGGACACGGGTTCGGCGCCGTCCGCACGGACTCGTGCCCGATTTCGCGTACCCATGGCGGAGCGTCCGCCGCCGGAGGCACCCTTGACAGGGTGCGTACGGTTTCGCGAACTTTGAGCATCGGCGCACGGCGGGGACCCGCACACGGCAGCGGCGAATGGCAGGACGCGCCCGGCGCGTCATGGGGGGAGCGGTCGCCCATGCGATCCATGAGCCACGATCCACACACCTCACCGGCCCCAGCCCGGCCCGGCGGGCCACCGGCGGAGCGGGCCGAAGGGCGGTCGAGCTGAGGTGGACATCACCATCCACAGACCCGGGGACCTGACCTCCGCGCTGCGCGGGGCCTGGCACCGGGCGATGGACGAGTCGCCCGAGTACGCGAACCCTTTCCTGGCCCCGGAGTTCACCCTCGCGGTCGGCCGCCACCGCGGCGGCGCGCGGGTCGCGGTTCTGCGGGAGGACGGGCAGCCGGTCGGATTCCTCCCCTACGAGCGCGGCCCTCTCGGCACGGGCCGGGCCATCGGGCTCGGGCTGTCCGACTGCCAGGCCCTCGTGCACCGGCCCGGAGTCACCTGGGACGCCGGGGAACTGCTGAGCGCCTGTGGCCTCAGCATCTTCGAGTTCGACCATCTGGTCCAGGAACAGCGCCCGTTCGGCCCGCACGTCACCGGAACCTTCGCCTCGCCGGTGATCGACGTGAAGCCCGGCGACGGAACGTACGCCGAGTGGCTGCGCGGGGCCTATCCGGGGCTGGCCAAGACCACCCTGAAGAAGGAACGCCGGCTCGGGCGGGACATCGGCGCGGTGCGGTTCGAGTTCGACGAGCGCGATCCACGCGTCCTGCGCACCCTGATGCGCTGGAAGTCCGCCCAGTACCGCCGGACCGGGCGCATGGACCGCTTCTCGCGGCCCTGGATCGTCGACCTGGCCGACCACCTCTTCCACGTCCGCGAGGAGCACTTCACCGGAGTACTCTCCGTGCTCTACGCCGGCGACCGCCCGGTCGCCGCCCACTTCGGCCCGCGCTCCAGCACCGTACTGGCCGCCTGGTTCACCGCCTACGACCCCGAACTGCACTACTACTCGCCGGGGTTGATGATGCATCTGCGAACCGCGGAGGCGGCCGCCCGGCACGGGGTCACCCTCGTCGACCTGGGACGGGGCGACAAGGAGTACAAGGACTGGCTCAAGACCCGGGAACTGCGGGTGGGGGAGGGCTTCGCCGCGCGCCGGCACCCGGTGGCCGCCGCGCGGCGCCTGTGGCGGCGCCCGGTGCGCGGCCTGCGCAACACGGTCCTGGCCCATCCCCGGCTGCGCGAGCCCGCCGACCGGCTGCTGAGGACGGTGGGAGAACTGCGCACCCGCGGCCCGCGCCCCTGAAGGCTGCCGTCCCCTCACGGAAGCGACCGGATGTGGGCGTGCCGGTTTGCCCGCCCGGCCGTCCGTGGCGTAGCTCTGCCATCCGTCGGGGCACACGAACGGAACGGTGGGTGGTACCGATGGCACGCATTCTGGTGATCGGCGGCGGCATCGCGGGCACGGCGGCCGCGCTGGGCCTGCGCAAGGCAGGACACGAGGCCGCCGTCTTCGAGGCGCACCCCGACACCGCCGAGGACATCGGCGCCTTCCTGACCCTCGCGGCCAATGGCATGCGTGCCCTGGCCCAGATCGACGCCACGGACGCCGTCACCGCCATCGGTTTTCCGCTGACTTCCCTGCGCCTGCTCGACAGCGGGGGCGGCGAGGTGGCCCGCGCACCGCTCGCCGGTGCCGACGACCCCGCGCTGCGCTACCGGTGCCTGCGCCGCGGCGAGCTGAACGCGGCCCTGCAGGCCGAGGCCGTCCGGCGCGGAACGCCCCTGCGCCACGGTGCCCGGCTGGTGTCCGTGGACGACGGCGCCGACGGCGTGACCGCGCATTTCGCCGACGGCGGCAGCGCCACCGGAGACCTGCTGATCGGCGCCGACGGCCTGAACTCGGCCGTGCGCCGGCTGGCCGTGGCGCCCGCCGCCCGGCCCCGGTACGCGGGCCAGCGCGTCTACTACGGCTACACGGGCGCGGCACCCGCGCCGGGGCCGAACGGCGTCATCACCATGGTGCGCGGCAGCGGTGCCGCGTTCGGGTACGCGGTCTCGCCGGCGGGGGAGACGTACTGGTTCGCCCGCGTCACCGGCGACCCCCGGCCCGCCGGTGACGCGACGGGCCCCGCACCCGCGGGCCTGCGCGGCGAACTGCTCCCGCTGCTGCGCGAGGACACGACGCCCGCCGGGGACATCGTCGCGGCCTGCGGCGAGACCATCATGGCCACCGAGGCCACCGAGATGCCGCTGGGCACCCCCTGGCACACCGGCCGCGTCCTGCTCCTCGGTGACGCGGCGCACGCGGCGTCACCCGCCACCGGCCAGGGCGCCTCCATGGCCCTGGAGGACGCCGTCGTCCTCGCCAAGGCCCTGCGCGACCTGCCGGATCCACGGACCGCGTTCACCGCGTACGAGCGCCACCGCCGCCCGCGCGCCGAGCACAACATCACCGTCAGCGGCGCCATCTCGCGCGGCACCCCCACCCCGGCGCGCGACGCCTCCGCGGCTCCCGGCGCACCCCGCGAGGACGACACGCTGAACCGCCTGCTGGACTGGGAGACCCCGCTCGCGGAGGTAGCCTCCACGGAGCGCTGAACGAGGGCAACCGGCCCGACGGAAGCGGAAGTTCGGCCGACGGGGGCCCGGGCTATCCTGCCCGCATGGAGAAGATCGGCTCGGGGTCGGACGCCCACCTCGCCCGCAGGGCGGCGCAGGCGGGAGCCGCCGTGGTCCGCGAGATGTTCGGCGGGCGGCTGGACCGCTTCGAGAAGGGGGCCGGTGACTTCGCGACGGCGGCGGACCTCGCGGCCGAGGAGGCCGTCCTCGGTATCCTGCGCACCGCCCGGCCCGGCGACGCCGTCACGGGCGAGGAGAGCGGCAGCAGTGGCTCCGCGGGCGCCCGGCGCCGCTGGCTGGTCGACCCGCTGTGCGGCACCCTCAACTACGCCGTGCGGAACATGCTGGTGGGGGTGAACGTGGCCCTGCGGGAGGACGACGGGATCACCGCGGCCGCGACGGCCGACCCGTTCGGCGGCGAGGTGTTCTGGACCGACGGACACCGCGCCCTGGTCCACCGCGACGGCACGGACGAGGAGTTGACGCCGTCGCCGGACTCCCGGCTGGTGGACGTCAACCTCGACCCGCCGTTCCCGAACGCGCCCGGCTTCCAGGCGGTCCGGCTGCTGGCCGACCCCGGCTTCGGCCGGCGGTTCCGGCCCCGGGTGGTCTCCACCACCCTCGCGGTCGCCTGGGTCGCCGCCGGCCGCAGGGCCGCGTACGTCACCGACGGCGACCTGCGCGACAGCGTGCACTTCGCCGCCGGGATCGCCCTGTGCCGCGCCGCCGGATGCACGGTGACCGGCATCCACGGCCAGCCCCTGCACACCGGCGCCGGCGGTCTGATCGCGGCCGCCGACCCCGAAACCCATGCCGCGCTGCTGGACATGGCCAAGAACCAGACGCGCTAGCGGAGTTGGCGTACGGGCACCCCAGGTCGCGCGTATTTCAGGTTTTGACTTCCGAAGGCTTGCCGCCCGCTTGGCTCACCACTTAAATCAAAACATGAACTAAGCCATGGGGTCAGCTTCCTGACCTCCGCAGCCGCATGGAGCCACCACATGAGACTGAGATCCCTGGGCATCGCGCTGGCCGCCACGGCGGCGCTGATAGCCCTGCCCAGCACCCATCCACCCGCCGCCGCGGCCGAAACCCCGCTGTCGCAGGGGAAGACCGCCACCGCGTCCTCCGAGGAGAACGCCGGCACCTCCGCCGCCAAGGGCGTCGACGGCGACACCGGCACCCGCTGGTCCTCGGCCGCCACCGACGGCCAGTGGTACCAGGTCGACCTGGGCGCCACCGCCACGGTCAGCCAGGTGGTCCTCAACTGGGAGGCCGCCTACGGCAAGGACTACAAGGTCCAGCTCTCCAAGGACGGCAGCACCTGGACCGACCTGAAGTCCGTCACCGGTTCCGACGGCGGCGTCGACACCCTCAACGTCTCCGGACAGGGCCGCTACGTACGCATGCTCGGCGTACACCGGGCCACCCAATGGGGCTACTCCCTCTGGGAGTTCCAGGTCTACGGCACGGCCGGCGGCGGCCAGACCGGCTGCGGCACCGCGAACGCCGCGCAGGGCCGGCCCGCCACAGCGTCCTCCGCCGAGAACGCCGGCACCCCCGCCTCCGCCGCCTTCGACGGTGACACCGGCACCCGCTGGTCCAGCCAGGCCGCCGACCCGCAGTGGCTGCGGGTGGACCTCGGCTCGGTCAAGGACCTGTGCCGGATCGACCTCGACTGGGAAGCGGCGTACGGCAAGGACTTCCAGCTCCAGGCCTCCGCCGACGGCCAGAGCTGGACCACCCTGAAGAGCGTCACCGGCGCGAACGGCGGCACCGCCTCCTACGACGTCAGCGGCACCGGCCGCTACGTCCGGGTCTACGGCACCGCCCGCGGCACCGGCTACGGCTACTCGCTGTGGGAGGTCGCCGTGCACACCGGCTCCACCGGCGAACCACCCGTCCAGGGTGGCGGCGACCTCGGCCCCAACGTCATCGTGGTCGACCCCGCCACACCTAACCTGCAGCAGAAGTTCGACGACGTCTTCAAGCAGCAGGAGTCGAACCAGTTCGGCACCGGCCGCTACCAGTTCCTGCTCAAGCCGGGCACCTACAACGGCATCAACGCCCAGCTCGGCTTCTACACCTCGATCTCCGGCCTCGGCATGAACCCCGACGACACCCAGATCAACGGTGACGTCACCGTGGACGCCGGCTGGTTCAACGGCAACGCCACGCAGAACTTCTGGCGTTCGGCGGAGAACCTCGCCATCAGGCCGTCCAACGGGACCGACCGCTGGGCGGTCGCCCAGGCCGCCCCGTTCCGCCGCGTCCACGTCCAGGGCGGCCTCAACCTCGCCCCCAACGGGTACGGCTGGGCCTCGGGCGGCTACATCGCCGACTCGAAGATCGACGGCACCGTCGGCCCCTACTCCCAGCAGCAGTGGTACACCCGCGAAAGCTCGGTGGGCGGCTGGACCAACGGCGTCTGGAACATGACCTTCTCCGGTGTCCAGGGCGCGCCGGCGACCAACTTCGACAACGGCCCGTACACCACCCTCGACACCACGCCGGTCTCGCGCGAGAAGCCGTTCCTCTACCTGGACGGCTCCGCCTACAAGGTGTTCGTCCCGGCCAAGCGCACGAACGCCCGAGGCGTCTCCTGGCCGGCCAACGCGGGCACCTCCCTGCCGCTCGACCAGTTCTACGTCGTCAAGCCGGGCGCCACCGCCGCCACCATCAACGCGGCCCTCGCCCAGGGCCTCAACCTCCTCTTCACCCCCGGCGTCTACCACCTCGACCGGACGATCGACGTCACCCGCGCCGACACCGTGGTCCTCGGACTCGGCCTCGCCACCCTGGTCCCGGACAACGGCGTCGACGCCATGCACGTCGCCGACGTCGACGGCGTGAAGCTCGCCGGATTCCTCATCGACGCGGGCCCGGTCAACTCCGACACCCTGCTGCGGATCGGCGACCCCGGCTCGAGCGCCGACCACTCGGCCAACCCGACCACCATGCAGGACGTGTTCGTCCGCATCGGCGGCGCCGGACCAGGTCTCGCCACCAACTCGGTCGTGGTCAACAGCGACGACGTCGTCATCGACCACACCTGGCTCTGGCGCGCCGACCACGGCAGCGGAGTCGGCTGGGACACCAACCGCGCCGACTACGGCCTGCGGGTCAACGGCGACGACGTCCTTGCCACCGGCCTGTTCGTCGAGCACTTCAACAAGTACGACGTGTACTGGAGCGGCGAACGCGGCCGCACGATCTTCTTCCAGAACGAGAAGGCGTACGACGCCCCGAACGCCGCCGCCATCACCCACGACGGCATCGTCGGCTACGCGGCCTACAAGGTCGCCGACTCGGTCACCACGCACGAGGCGTGGGGCCTGGGCAGCTACTGCAACTACACGTCCGATCCCACGATCGTGCAGGGGCACGGCTTCCAGGTCCCGGCCACCTCGGGGATCAGGATGCACGACCTGCAGGTGATCTCCCTCGGCGGCAAGGGCCAGTACGCCCATGTCGTCAACAGCACGGGCGCGCCCACCTCGGGGACGGACACCGTTCCCTCCAAGGTGATTTCGTTCCCGTGACGCACGCCCCGCTCCCGCGCGCCCGCCCGGCGCGCGGGAGCGGGCTCACTCCCCGGCCAGCGCCAGACGGGGAGCGCGCCGGTAGGTCTGCCGGTACAGGGACGCGAAGCGGCCCGGGTGGTAGAAGCCCCAGCGGGCGGCGATGTCCGTGACCGTCGTCCCGTCGGTGGGATCGGCGGCGAGCAGGTCGTGATGGGCGTGCGTGAGCCGCACCCGGCGCAGATGGGCCAGCGGGGTCGTTTCCAGATGGCGGCGGAAGGCGTACTGCAGCCCCCGCACGGTGACCCGCGCCGCCCCGGCGATCTCCGCCACGGTGACGGGCCGGTCGGCGTGGTCGTCGATGTACGCCAGGGCGCGGCGCAGCATCGCCGGGTGCGCGTCCGCGCCGTCCGGGCCCGGGGAAGCGGCCAGCGCGGTGTTCGGGAAAGCCGACAGCACGCTCGCCGCCAGGTGCTGCGCGGCCGTGGACGCGACCAGGGGCCGGTCCGCGATGTCCGGGTCGGCGAGCACGTGGTCGCGCAGGTAGCCGATGGTGCGGCTCAGCCGCCGCGCGTCGTCCGCCGAATGCGGCCGGTACCCGGTCAGCCGGACCGGCCGCTCCCCGGGCCCGTCGGCCCCGGCCACCTGGGTGAGCAGATCCGGCTCCAGCATCGTGATGTTGTAGCGGGCGTTGCAGATCCGCCCCGAGTACGGCAGGTCGGGCGGCGCGAACATCACCACGTCACCCGGTCCGAAGGCGTCCTCGACGCCCCGGAAGGCGTGGTCGCGCACGGTGCCGTCGTGCACGACGCACAGACAGATCCTGCCCAGCGGAGTGACGGAGTAGCTCATCTCGAAGTCCAGGGCGAGTTCGTCGACGCTGAACGTGTCGGTGCTGCCCCGGTGGATCCGGGCGCGGCTCGACCCCGGCGTGCTGGTCCCGATGCGCATCCTCGCGTAGGCGTCGCTGAGGAAGGCCTCCGTGGCTGCCAGGTCCGCACTGTCGAAGTTGAGCGTGGCCATGAAGGGCGTATGCCCGCGTTCTCCGTCGGCATCCGCCCCTGACCAGGACGTTTTCGTTTCGTGGACAGGGGCCTGCGACGGCGTTCGCCTGATGGCTGGCGCGGGTGGAGCGGTATGCGCAAGGTGATCGTATGAGGGGACACGACGAACGGGCCGACCGGCTCACCGCACTTCAGGAGGAAGTGAGTCAGCTGCGGCACGCCGTTGTCTCGCATGCCGTCATCGACCAGGCGATCGGAGTGGTCGTCGCCGTCGGCGGCGTGAGCGCCGGACAGGGCTGGGAGGTACTGAGACGGATCTCGCAGCACACCAACACCAAGCTGCGGGAGGTGGCGCGCTGCCTGGTGGAGTGGCCCGCCTCCGGCCTGCTGCCCGAGCCGATCGACCGGGCGCTGGGCGACGCGGTGGAGCGGGTGCGCGACGCGACGGCCCTCGCTCCCGCCGACCGGTACGACGCATGGGCGGTGCGGTGCGGCTCCCCGGAGTGAACGGCCCCGGGGGCCCGGAGCACGTCGCCGCGGGGTTTGGAGCGGACGCCGGGTGCAACACGGTGAGTGCCGCACCGCCGTACCGCCACAACGCCGGCCGGACACCCGTTCACGGCTGCCCGGACACCGGGTCGGCGGGCGCGCGGGGCGTCACGCCCGCACCCGGATCACGAGGAGGACGGCCATGGACCACTCACGCGCACCCGTGCTGGAGGCCCTGCAGGAATTCCGGCGCCGGGGGGACGTGGTCTTCGGGCCGCCGGGCCACAAACAGGGCCGCGGGACCGACCCCCGCGTCGCCGAGGTCCTCGGCCTGGACGTCTTCCGCTCGGACGTGCTCAGCCTGAACGGCCTGGACGACCGGCGCGAGTCGCAGGGCGTCCTCGAACAGGCGCAGGAACTGATGGCCGACGCGGTCGGCGCCGACCGCGCCTTCTTCTCGACCTGCGGCAGCTCCCTGTCCGTCAAGACCGCGATGCTCTCCGTCGCGGGGCCGGGGGAGAAGCTGCTGCTCTCCCGCAACGCGCACAAGTCGGTCATCGCGGCCGTGATCATCAACGGGGTGGAACCGATCTGGGTTCACCCCAAGTTCGACGCCGAGCGGCACATGGCCCACCCGCCCGAGCCCGACGACGTGCGGGACCGGCTGCGGGAACACCCCGACGCCAAGGGCATGCTGCTGATCACGCCCACCGAGCTGGGCTCCTGCGCCGACATCCGCGGTGTGGCCGACGTCTGCCACGCCGCCGACGTACCGCTCATCGTGGACGAGGCCTGGGGCGCCCACCTGCCCTTCCACCCGGACCTGCCGGCCTGGGGCATGGACGCCGACGCCGACCTGGTGGTCACCAGCGTCCACAAGATGGGCGGCGCGATCGAGCAGAGCTCGGTCTTCCACCTCCAGCACGACCGGGTGGCGGCCGACGTGCTCAAACAGCGGGAGGACCTGCTCGGCACCACCAGCGCGTCCTCCCTGGTGTACGCGGCGCTGGACGGCTGGCGGCGCCAGATGGCCGAACAGGGGCACGAGCTGCTCCGAACCGCCCTGCGCCGCGCCGAGCGGCTGCGGGCCGCGCTCGACGAACTCCCCGGGCTGCGGGTGATGGGCGAGGAGATCGTCCGCGAGGGCCTGGCCGCGGAGTTCGACCCCTTGAAGATCGTCGTCGACGTACGGGACCTGGGCATCACCGGCATGCAGGCGGCGGAGTGGCTGCGGGCCGAGCGGCACGTCGACGTCGGCGGCTCGGACAGCTGCCGCATCAGTGCCTCGATCACCCACTCCGACGACGACGAGACCGAGAAGATCCTCCTCGATGCGCTGCGCTCCCTGGTGGACGGCGCCGACTCGATCGAACGGCAGCGCCCGGTCCGCCTGCCGGAGCCCCGTGCCCTCGAACTCGAACAGGCCGTCCTGCCCCGTGCGGCCTTCTTCGGCCCCGCCGAACAGGTCCCGGCCGAACGGGCCGTGGGCCGGATCTCCGCCGAGACGATCAGCCCCTACCCGCCGGGCGTCCCGGTCGTGGCGCCGGGCGAGGTGATCACCGAGGAGATCGTCGACTACCTGCGCAGCGGCATCGAGCACGGCTTCCTGGTCTCCGACGCGGCCGACCCCTCGCTCGAGTCGTTCCGGGTGCTGACCCGGCCCTGACCGGCGCCGGCCGAACTGCGCGGCCCGCGCGCAGCACCTAGGGTGGCGGGTGCGGGCGGCCGCGTGCCGGCCGCCCGCGGGTCAAGAAACGGCCCTCCTCCGAACCCGCTTTCGGCTGGGGGCGGTTGACCCCGCCGACGGTCCCCGGGTCCGGGCATGTCCGAAGGGCCGGACGCGCGGACGACACGCCGTGCTCCCCGACCCGACTTCACCCCACGGGACAAGCCGCGAGGCTCCCGGTTTCGGACGCCCCGGCCCGGGGACCTCGGAGTGCGGGGCCCCGCCGTGGACCTGGGCCGTGCCCCCCGCGCACCGCCGGTCGCCCGCCTCCCGGGCGTGGTCCGGCCTCCGTGCGCCGAAGACCGCGGACCGCCCGTGCCGGCACGGGCGCCCCAGCGACCAGCGAAGGAATGGTAGTGATGAGCGAGAGCATCCCCGGCAAGCCGGCCCCCGAGACACCGTCGGTCGCCGAGCCGGCCGAACCCCGCGAGCCGCTGCCCCCGAAGCCCGATCAGACCGGCCCGGACACCGTCTCGCCGACCGGGCAGCCCACCGGTTCCGACCAGGCACGGATGGCCCAGAGCGGCAGCTACCTCACCAACGCCCAGGGCACCCGGCTGCACGACACCGACCACTCGCTGAAGGCGGGCCCGCGCGGCCCCGTGCTCCTGCAGGACCACCACCTGCGGGAGAAGGTGATGCACTTCGACCACGAACGCATCCCGGAGCGCGTGGTCCACGCCCGGGGCGCCGGAGCGCACGGGGTCTTCCGGAGCTACGGCACCGCCGCCCGGCTGACCAAGGCGGCGTTCCTCGCCGAGGACGTCGAGACGCCCGTCTTCGTGCGCTTCTCCACCGTGCTCGGCTCCCGGGGCTCCGCCGACACCGTCCGCGACACCCGGGGCTTCGCGACCAAGTTCTACACCAGCGAGGGCGTCTACGACCTGGTCGGCAACAACATCCCGGTCTTCTTCATCCAGGACGCGATCAAGTTCCCCGACGTCGTGCACGCCGCCAAGCCGCACCCCGACCGGGAGATCCCGCAGGCCCAGAGCGCCCACGACACCTTCTGGGACTTCGTCACCCTGCACACCGAGGCCACCCACCACACCCTGTGGAACATGTCCGACCGGGGCATCCCGCGCTCCTACCGGACCATGGAGGGCTTCGGTGTCCACACCTTCCGGCTGGTCGACGCCGACGGCGGCACCACGCTGGTGAAGTTCCACTGGAAGCCGAAGCTGGGCGTGCACTCCCTGGTGTGGGAGGAGGCGCAGATCATCAACGGGGTGGACCCCGATTTCCACCGCAGGGACCTCGCCGACGCCATCGAGGCGGGCGGGTACCCCGAGTGGGAACTCGGCATCCAGACCTTCCCCGACACCCCCGAGCAGACCTTCGAGGGAATCGACCTGCTGGACCCGACGAACCTCGTCCCGGAGGAACTCGCCCCCGTGCAGCCCATCGGGCTGCTCACCCTCGACCGCAACCCGTCGAACTTCTTCGCCGAGACCGAACAGGTCGCCTTCCACGTCGGCCACCTCGTCCCCGGTATCGACGTCACCGACGACCCGCTGCTGGCCGGCCGGCTCTTCTCCTACCTGGACACCCAGCTCACCCGCCTGGGCGGCCCCAACTTCCCGCAACTCCCGATCAACCGGCCGCAGGCACCGGTCAACGACATGCTGCGCGACGGCATGCACCAGACGGCCGTGCACCGCGGCGTCGCCCCCTACCGGCCCAACTCCCTCGACGGGGGCTGCCCGTTCACCGCCGGCGCCGACATGGGCGCGTACATCGAGGCGCCCGTGCGGGTGCCGGAGGCGACCAAGGTCCGGGAGGCACCCGAGTCGTTCGACGACCACTTCAGCCAGCCCCGCCGGTTCTGGCTCAGCATGAGCTCCGTGGAGCGGGAGCACATCATCGGGGCCTACGCCTTCGAACTCGGCAAGTGCTACGAACAGGCCATCAAGGAGCGGGCGTTGCAGGTCCTCGCCAACATCGACCCGGAGCTGTGCGCGGCCGTCGCCGCGGGCCTCGGACTGCCCGCGCCCGAGCCCACCGTGCCCTTCGCCGACGTCGAACCCAGCCCCGTCCTCTCCCAGGTCGGCCGGACCTGGCCCACCGACGGCCGGATCATCGGCGTCATCACCGGTCCCGACGGTGACCTCGGCGGCGTCCGGGCCGTACGCCAGGCCGTGCTGGACAGCGGCATGGTCCCGTTGATCGTGGCGCCGAGCGGCGGCACCCTCGGCGACGGCGCGGACGCCCTGACCGTCCAGCGGACCTACTCCACCGCACGCTCGGTGGAGTTCGACGCCCTGCTGGTGGCCGGCACCCCCGGGGTCGGCGCCGACGCCTTCGGCGCCCGCGACGCCAAGGCAGGCCTGCCCACGGCCCCGCAGGGCACACCCGACCCCCGGGTGGGGCTGCTGCTGGCGGAGGCGTACCGGCACGGCAAGGCCATCGGCGCGGCCAAGGGCGGCGAGACCGCGCTGGAGGCGGCGGGCATTCCGCTCGACGCGCCCGGTGTGGTCGCCGGCGACGGCGCCCCCGCCGTGCTGCAGCAGCTCAGCGGGCTGCTCGGCGCCCACCGGGTCTGGGAACGCTTCCCCGCCGCCGCCTGACCTGCGCCGGTCTCCCAACGGCCTATCCCAACAGGCGGCCGACGTGCGCAGCCGGTGTGATGAGAGGGTCCCTACGTCAACCAGTGAGGCAACACACATGCGTATGCGCAGCTTTGCCACGGCGGCGGTTCTCGCGGGCTCCCTCGCGCTGGCCGGCACGACGGCCGCCCACGCGGCCGACCCGGACCCCACGACCGGCACCGCCAGCAACAGCCCGGGCGTCCTGTCGGGCAACGTCACCCAGGTCCCGGTCAACCTCGGCCTCAACCTGTGCGGCGACAGCATCGATGTCATCGGGCTGCTGAACCCGGCCGGTGGGAGCACCTGCACCGCGCAGTGACACCGTCGCGTGCGCCGGCCCCCTCGCGCGGGGGGCCGGCGCACGGCTGTTCACGTCACCGACGTGCGGCAGAGCAGCAGACAGACGTCGTCGTCGTGCTCGGAGTCGTGCAGCATCGGCTTCAGCAGCGACTCGGCCGCCGAGTCCAGATCCTCCAACTCCGCGGCGCCGAGCGTCTCCAGGGCCCGGGCCAGCCGGTCGATGCCCGCGTCGATCCCCGCCGCCCGCCGCTCCACGAGACCGTCCGTGTAGAGCGCCAGCGTGGACCCGGCCGGCAGCCGCACGGTGTGTTCCTCGTACTCGTACGCCAGGGGCACGCCCAGCATGATCCCCGGCTTGAGGTCCAGGACGCTCACCCCGCCGCCGGGATCCCGGGTGACGGCCGGCGGGTGGCCGGCCGCGGCCCACACCACGGCCGGATCGCCCGGGGTGAAGCGGGCGACCGCGCACGTCGCGTACAGCTCCGGCTGCTGGTGCCGGAGCATCCGGTGCAGCAGGGTGAGGATGCGGGCCGGGCCGTTGCCCTCGACGGCGTACGCCCGCAGCGCGGTACGCAGTTGCCCCATGATGACCGCCGCGCGCAGCCCGTGCCCCGTGACGTCCCCTATCACCGCGAGGACGCTGCCGTCGGGCTGCGGGAACGCGTCGTACCAGTCGCCGCCGATGTTCAGGCCCCGGGTCGCGGGCAGATAGCGCGCGGCCAGTGACACGCCCCGGACGTCGGGCAGTTCGGTGAGCTGGGCGCGTTGCAGCGCCTCGGCGACGTCCCGGTGCTGCTCGTACTGGCGGGCGTTGTCCAGCGCGATCCCCGCGCGCCGGCCCAGCTCCAGCAGCATCACGGTGGTGTCCGGGTCGAACCGCTCGCCCGGCGCGGTCAGCGTCAGCACGCCCTGCACCGTGCGCGCGCCCAGCGGGATGCACAGCAGCGGCCGGTCGGGGAAGAGGGCGGAGGGCGGCAGGTCGTCCACGCCCGGCAGCTCGCCCGGGTGCCGGGCCGCGTGCTGCGGGCGGCCCGTGCGGGCCGCGGTGACGGTCGCGGCCGCCCGGTCGCCCGAAGGCGTGCGCTCGTCGTCCGGGAGCCAGATGTCGACGTCGGCGGCGTACTCCGGGACGAGCAGGTCGGGCAGTCTGCGCAGGATGTCGTCGTGTTCGAGGGACGCGTTCAGGGCGGCGCTCGCGTTCGCCAGGAAGGTCAGCAGCTGCCGGGCGTTCTCCGCCGCGGTGCGTGCCGCCCGCTCGGCGTCCAGCAGTTCGTGCTGCGCCAGCGCGGCCGCCTCCAGCTCGGCGTGCAGCGCCAGCACCCCCTGGTTCGTCTGGTGGAGCTCCTCCCGGTGGAAACTGACCATCTCCTCCGTCTCGGCAAGGTTCTCCAGTACGGCGTCGGCGTCCGCGTCGGCGTCGAGCAGCGCCTCGGCGAGCCGTGCGCCGTCCAGCTCGGCGGGCGTGGGCAGCGGTGACGGCACCGGGCGGGGACAGATCAGGGTGTGCCGCCACGCTCCGGGCCGGCCCGGTTGACGTACCGCGATGTGCAACTGCCCGGAGGCGTCGGAGCGGACGGCGACCTCGGCGCCGCCGTCCTCGAGACAGTGGCGCAGCCGCGCGGTGAACGCGGTCAGGAAGCGGGCGCGGTCGAGCGCGGGCAGGCCCGCGTCCGACGTGAGCCGCGCGAGCACGGCCCGGGCGCGGGCCGCGTCGGCGGCCGAGTCGATGGTCCAGAGGTCACGGGCGGCTGTCATGGGAGCTGGTCCGGCGGTCGGGGGCCAGTACGGCCACACTGGTGTCGTCGCGTACGGGGCGGGCGGGACTGCTCGCGTCGCGCAGGATGGTCGCGGCCACCACCGACGGGTCACGGGCGAGCAGGCCGGGGTCGTCGGGGGGCGACCAGCGGCTGGGCAGCCCGTCACTGTGCACGACGAGCAGGCTGTCCGCGTGCCACGGCATCTTCCGCAGCGGAACGTGCGCCGGGAAGTACGCGCCGACGATGCCCGGATGGGAGATCAGTGACGTCCAGGTGTCTCCCGTGCGCAGCCGGGCGCCGGCGTTGCCCACCCCGGCGAAGAGCAGTTCCCGCCGCTCGGTGTCCACCTGTGCCACCACGGCGGCCACACCCCGGGTGCGCCGCAGGCTGGTGTGCAGGCGGCGCAGTATCTCCACCGGTGGCAGATGCGCGCCGGCGTGCAGCTCCTCCACCGCCGCGGTGGAGGCGTGGGCGGCCTTGGCGCCGTGCCCGAGACCGTCGGCCAGCAGCAGCGTCAGCAGGGAACCGGAGCGTGCCCAGCCCCAGGAGTCCCCGGAGTGCTCCGCCTGGTCGAGCGCGACGTTGATCCCGCCCGCCGGCACCTCCCGCGCCGAAGCGCCGGCGCGGGCGGCCTCGTGGTCGACACGGGCCGTCGCCACCGTTCCGCGGCCCGGGACGCTGTACAGATGGAAGGCGTTCGCGAGCCGGCGGCAACTGCCCAGGCCCGCCCCGAGGGACCCGTCGGCGGTGGTGAAACCGTCCCGCAGGGCCGTGCCGACGTCCGCGATGCCCGGCCCCTGGTCGAGCGAGCACAACTGCACCGACGGCGCGCCGCCGGCCGGGCCGTCCACCAGGTTCAGCACCATGCGGCCCGCGTCGGCGTACTTGAGCAGATTGGTCGCCAGCTCGGTGGCGACCAGCGCGGCCGCCGCGGTGCGCTCCTGGCCGAGGCCCGCGGCGGCGCTCGCGGCCTCGGCCGCGACCCGGACGTCCCGCACCCGTGTCGAGTCGTGCACCGGGATCTCCCACGCCCGCCCCATCACATCCCCGTCCTGGACGGCGGAACCGGAGTGACCCAGGCGACGGCCGTGACCGTGGTGCCCCGGCCGGGCTCGGTGTCCACGGCGAACTCCTGCACGAGCCGTCTGGCACCGCTCAGTCCCAGACCCAGGCCGCCGCCGGAGGTGTAGCCGTCGGTCATCGCCAGGTCCAGGTCCCGGATGCCCGGGCCCTCGTCGGTGAAGCGCATGCGCAGCCCCGGGACGCCACCGTGGTCCAAGGGGGTGATCTCCGCCCTGCCGCCGCCGCCGTGCACCAGCGTGTTGCGGGCCAGTTCACTGGCCGCGGTCACCAGCTTGGTCTGCTGCACCAGGCCGAAGCCGAGCTGCGCCGCGTACTGCCGCACCTGCTGCCGGACGAGGGCCAGATCGACGTCCGAGCCGATGGGCAGGCAGGTCGAGCAGGCCCGGTCGGACGACGCCGGGATCATTTCCCCTCCGGCGACAGAAGTTCCATGGCGCGGTCGACATCGAGAGCGGTGGTCAGACCGGGCAGCGTGAGCCCCAGTTCGACCAGGGTGATCGCCACCGCCGGCCGCATGCCGGCCAGCACCGTCCGGGCCGCCAGCAGCCGGGCCGTCGAGGCGATCTCCGCGAGCACCCGGCCGAGGAAGGAGTCCACGATGTCGACACCGGAGATGTCGATCACCACACCGGTCACCCTGCTGGTGGCGATGCGGCTGGAGATGTCGTGCTGGAGCTGTTCGGCCATGCCGTCGTGCAACTCGCCCTGCAGCGAGACGAGCAGCACGTCGCCCAGTGCCAGTACGGGCACCTGAGCCTGACCGGAAAAGGGCTGGCTCACCGCGCGCCCGCCCCGGCGTCCGTGCGGGCGGAGACCTCGATGCCCTGCCGGCCGAGCGCGTAGGCGAGCGCGTCGGCCAGCGAGGCGCGGGTGAGCACGGTCCCGAGGTCGATACCGAGCTGCACGATGGTCTGCGCGATCGCCGGCCGGATGCCGGAGACGATGCACTCCGCCCCCATCAGCCGTGCGGCGGCCACCGTCTTCATCAGGTGCTGCGCGACCAGCGAGTCCACCGTGGGCACACCGGTGATGTCCAGGATCGCGTACCGGGCCCGCTGCTCGACGATCGCCTCCAGCAGGGACTCCATGACGACCTGGCTGCGCGCGCTGTCCAGGGTGCCGATGAGCGGCACGGCGACGGTGCCCTCCCACAACTGGATCACGGGCGTGGCCACTTCGAGCAGTTGCTGCCGCTGCCGGTGGATCAGGTCCTCACCCGCGTGCAGCGCCGTCTCCATCACCACCAGACGCAGGGTGCCCATGATCAGGGTCAGGGCGAGCGCCCCTTCCTGCGCCTCGGGCCCTGCCGGGTCGGGGAACTCCTGGCGCAGCAGCTCCACCGCCGGGTCGCGCAGCGCGGCCACTTCGGAGGAGATCTGCGCCGGGCTCGATCCCGTACGGGACCGCGTCGCGGCCATCCGGCCCAGTTGCTCGCGCACCGTGCCGAAGCCGGGGGCGTCGATGTCCTCGAACCGGCCGCTCATCGCCACGTCCGAGAGCGCGTCCAGCACGGCCTTGCACGCCTCGACCGCCTCGTCGCGGGAGACGGTGAACACCGAGCGGAACAAGGGGGCGTCCGCCCAGCGCTGCGCGATCTGCTCCTGACGCCGCTCCAGAAAAGCGCTCACCACACGAGACGCCGACTCGGCCGCATCCTGCTCCGGCACGTACATCCTCTCCCTTCCGCACAGCCCGGTTCCGCCCCCGTCCGGCCGGTTCCGGGCCGATGGCCTCCATACGACAGACAGCAGGGCCCGTGCCGGCGAGCGGCCGAACCCCGGACGGCCCGGCGGCCGAAGCCGCCGGGCCGGTGTCGGAGGCCGTCTACCCCGGATCGGGGAGACCTCTCCGTACTGTTAGGCACATCACTCGTGCGTGCGACGGATCAGATCGCCCCGCCGCCCGGGCCGCCCATCTCGCCGCGCCACGCACCGGTCTCCCGGCCGCCGCGCTGCTCGATGAAGTCCTTGAACCGGTGCAGATCCCCGGAGACCCGCCGCTTGACGACACCGAGCTTGTCGCCGACCGTCTCGGCCAGGCCCTCGGGCTCGAACTCCAGTTGCAGCATGACCTTCGTGGTGGAGTCGTCGATGCGGTGGAAGGTGACGACGCCGGCCTGCTTCGCCTCGCCGTCGACGGTGGTCCAGGCGACCCGCTCGTCCGGCCGCTGCTCGGTGATCGCCGCGTCGAACTCCCGCCGTACCCCACCGACGTTGGTCACCCAGTGAGTGAGGGAGTCGGTGCGCTGCTCGATGCGCTCCACCCCCTCCATGAACTCGGGGAACGTCTCGAACTGGGTCCACTGGTTGTAGGCGGTGCGCACCGGGACGCCGACCCGCACGGATTCCTCGACCTGCGACATACAGGAACACCTCTCGTTCTCGTCGGCTGTACGAGGAGCGGGTTCCTCTTTGCCGCCAGGTCATGCACACGATCCCGCGAACGGGGGACATGCGGGCGGGCGGCGGGCCGCGGGCGGCGCCCGTCAGTCCCGGGCCGGGGCCGGCGTCTCCCGGGGTTCCGCGGCCGGTTCGCGCTCCGGTGACTCGCGGCCGGTGCGCCGGCGGCGCAGCAGCAGCCGTCTCGCGGGCCGCTCCACCGCCTCGTACAGCACCCAGGACAGCGTCAGTGACACGGTGAAGGCGACCGCCGTCACCCCCAGTCCCGCGAGCAGGCCGAAGTGCGGTTTGGTGCCCAGCAGTTGGGTGCCCGCGCGCAGAACCAGCAGGTGGATCATGTAGAAGGCGAACGACAGTTCCCCGAGCCGTACCAGCCGCCGGCGCCGCCACAGCGACGGCAGCCCACGCAGGTCCGCGACGGCCGCGGCCGGGATGAGCAGGGCGAACCCGGCGATGGTGCAGACGGTGGCCGGGTAGCCGGGCGTCACCTGGGACACCAGGAAGTAGCCGATGACCGCCAGCGCCAGCGAGGCCTCGAGTCCGGGCCCGCGCCACCGGCCGAGCAGCACCAGCCGGGCCGTGACGGCGCCGAGCACGAACTCCGGCAGCCGGGCGGCGGGCATCGAGTACAGGGCCTGTTCCGTCCAGTGGTGCGCGTCCGCCCGGGCCAGTACCAGCACGGCCACCACCGACAGTGCGCCCAGCGTCGTCGCGCCCCGGGCGCCCAGCCGGCGCAGCAGCAGGAACAGCAGCGGGAACGCGGCGTAGAAGAACGCCTCGCAGGCCAGCGACCAGCTCACCGGGTTCAGCGTCTGCCACCAGGGACGCCACCACGAGTGCACCAGCAGCAGGTTGGACAGCGCCTGTCCGGAGGTCGGTCTCGCCTGGTGGGGCAGCGCGTAGGCCATGAGCAGGGCGATGCCCAGGGTGACCAGGTGTACCGGGTAGACACGCGCGATCCGCCGCCGCCAGAAGGCCGGCGCGCGGTCGTGGGGCCGCGCGGACCACGTCAGCACAAAACCGGACAGCACGAAGAAGAACGACACACCCGTGGCACCCGCCCCGAAACCCCACAGGACGATACGGCCGGGCTCGCCCCCGAAGTAGCCGAAGTTGTTCACGTGCAGTCCGAAGACCAGCAGTGCCGCGACCCAGCGCAGCCCGGTCAGGGACGGCAGGGCGGGCCGGGCGGTCGGCGGGGCGGAGCCCGCCCTGGTCTCGCCGGTTCGTGCGGGCGGCGTCCGGGTCGTCCGGGGCGTCGCCGTGGTCATCACATCACCTGCCGCAGGAGGGTTGCGTGGGGCATAAAGGGGAACGTTGCCCGTTCGCCCCTTTGCAATCACATCACGTTGCAAACATCACACTGCTGCCGAACGACTGGACCCGCCGTATGCGACGGACGGCCGCACCCGGGCATCCTTACGAGTGAAGAGCCCGCGTCCCGGCGAAGCCGGCCGCGGGCCCGGCGGCGGTGCCGTGACCGGCGCGCCGGCGACCCGCGGCCTGCCGGCGGCAACGAGGCGCGGATGCACGTGAGTCGACCGCCTCGCCGGCTCCTGCTCGGCGCCGGTGCCGGCGGGGGAGTGGGGCGAGGCCGGCGTTCGTTCCGCCGACGGGCGAGCGGGAGCGGCGAGCGAGTGGGCGAGCGGACGCGCCGGGAAGACCGGCGGCCCGGGCGCGGGGGCGCGGCGGCGACGCGGCGATGGCATCGCGCCGGGGCCCGAGGCTCGGCTCACAGCGGCGGAGAGGGCAGGATTCGAACCTGCGTGGACCCCTGGCGGGGCCCGACCTCAAGACGTGCTCTCGGTCCCCGATCAGCCACTCCGGGCACCTCTCCCTGCTCCCGGCCCGGTCTCCCGCGCCGTTCACACGCATCACTGTGGCAGCGGCCGCTGACCGTGCCCTGACATTCCGCTGACGTCGATCGCCCCGCGCTCACCCGTTCGGAGGACCCGTCGGCTCGGCGCGCCGCCCGGCGAGCCGTACGGCCACATGATGCGTTTACACGACGCCACCGGAGACGCCGGGCAAAGCGACGCACGGACGAACACCGGGCGTCGGCACGAGACCAGAATTGCATCGTTCGTTTTATTGAACCGTTCGTGTTTACAGGGGTAGGTTCGGCCCATGACCGCATCCGGTACTCCGACCACCGCCGAGGATCTGCGCGGTGCCGGCCTGCGCGTGACGGCGGCCCGTGTCGCGCTGCTGGAGACAGTCCGGGACGGTGACCACCTCGGCGTCGAGGCGATCGCTTCCGGGGTCCGCGACCGTGTGGGCCACATTTCCCTGCAAGCCGTCTACGAGGCACTGCACGCGCTGACCGCGGCGGGCCTCGTACGGCGGATCGAGCCGGCCGGCAGCCCCGCCCGGTTCGAAGGACGCGTCGGCGACAACCACCACCACATCGTGTGCCGGTCGTGCGGTGCCCTCGCCGACGTCGACTGCGCGGTGGGCGAGGCGCCCTGCCTGACCGCGTCCGACGACCGCGGCTTCTCGATCGACGAGGCCGAGGTCGTCTACTGGGGCACCTGCCCCGACTGTTCCACCGGCCTTTCCTGAGTTCCTGAGTTCCTGAGCACAGAGTTCCGTTCCGTTCGGAAGGATTGCCATGACTGAGAACCACGACGCGATCGTCACAGACGCGAAGTCGGAGGAGACGAGCGGCGGCTGCCCCGTCGCGCACGGGCGTGCCCTGCATCCGACCCAGGGTGGTGGCAACCGTCAGTGGTGGCCGGAGCGGCTCAACCTGAAGATCCTTGCCAAGAACCCTGCCGTCGCCAACCCGCTGGGCGCGGACTTCGACTACGCCGAGGCGTTCAAGTCGCTGGACCTTCCGGCCGTGAAGCAGGACATCGCCGAGGTGCTCACCACCTCCCAGGACTGGTGGCCGGCCGACTTCGGCCACTACGGTCCCTTCATCATCCGGATGGCCTGGCACAGCGCGGGCACCTACCGCATCAGCGACGGCCGCGGCGGCGCCGGCGCCGGCCAGCAGCGCTTCGCCCCGCTGAACAGCTGGCCGGACAACGCCAACCTGGACAAGGCCCGCCGGCTGCTGTGGCCGGTCAAGAAGAAGTACGGCCAGAGCCTGTCCTGGGCCGACCTGCTGGTCCTCGCCGGCAATGTCGCCCTGGAGTCGATGGGCTTCGAGACCTTCGGCTTCGCCGGCGGCCGCGAGGACGTGTGGGAGCCGGAGGAGGACGTCTACTGGGGTCCCGAGACCACCTGGCTCGACGACAAGCGCTACACCGGCGACCGCGAGCTGGAGAACCCGCTCGGCGCCGTCCAGATGGGCCTGATCTACGTCAACCCGGAGGGCCCCAACGGCAACCCGGACCCGATCGCCGCGGCCCGCGACATCCGTGAGACGTTCCGCCGCATGGCGATGAACGACGAGGAGACCGTCGCCCTGATCGCCGGCGGCCACACCTTCGGCAAGACCCACGGCGCCGGCCCCGCCGACCACGTCGGCCCCGACCCGGAGGCCGCCGGCTTCGGGGAGCAGGGCCTGGGCTGGCGGAGCAGCTACGGCACCGGCAAGGGCGCCGACGCCATCACCTCCGGCCTGGAGGTCACCTGGACCACCACGCCCACCCAGTGGAGCAACGGCTTCTTCGACAACCTCTTCGGCTACGAGTGGGAGCTCACCGAGTCCCCGGCCGGCGCCAAGCAGTGGAAGCCGAAGGACGGCGCGGGCGAGGGCACCGTCCCGCACGCCCACGACTCCTCGAAGAGGATCGCCCCGTCGATGCTCACCACCGACCTGGCGCTGCGCCTCGACCCGGTTTACGAGCCGATCTCCCGCCGCTTCCACGAGAACCCGCAGGAGTTCGCGGACGCCTTCGCCCGCGCCTGGTACAAGCTGACCCACCGCGACATGGGCCCGAAGTCGCTCTACCTCGGCCCGGAGGTTCCCGAGGAGACCCTGCTCTGGCAGGACCCGCTGCCGGAGCGCGAGGGCGAGCTGATCGACGACGCCGACATCGCGGCGCTCAAGACCAAGCTGCTCGACTCGGGCCTGACCGTCTCCCAGCTGGTCACCACCGCCTGGGCGTCCGCGTCCACCTTCCGCGGCAGCGACAAGCGCGGCGGTGCCAACGGCGCCCGCATCCGCCTCGAGCCGCAGCGCGGCTGGGAGGTCAACCAGCCCGACCAGCTCGCGCTGGTGCTGCGCACCCTGGAGGGCGTCCAGCAGGAGTTCAACGCCTCCTCCGGCGCCAAGCGGGTCTCCCTCGCGGACCTCATCGTCCTCGGCGGTGCCGCGGCCGTGGAGAAGGCCGCCAAGGAGGGCGGCTTCCAGGTCGAGGTGCCCTTCACGCCGGGCCGGGTGGACGCCGGTGAGGAGCACACCGACGCCGAGTCCTTCGAGGCGCTGGAGCCGACCGCGGACGGCTTCCGCAACCATCTCGGCAAGGGCAACCGCCTGCCGGCCGAGTTCCTGCTGCTGGACCGGGCCAACCTGCTGACGCTGAGCGCCCCGGAGACGACCGTCCTGGTCGGCGGCCTGCGGGTGCTGGGCGTGGGCCCCGAGGGCTCGCAGCTCGGCATCCTCACCACGACGCCCGGCTCGCTGACGAACGACTTCTTCGTCAACCTGCTCGACCTGGGCACGACGTGGTCGGCGACCTCCGAGGACCAGACCACGTTCGAGGGCCGGGACGCCGCCACGGGCGAGGTGAAGTGGGCCGGCAGCCGCGCCGACCTGGTCTTCGGCTCGAACTCCGAGCTGCGCGCGCTCGCCGAGGTCTACGCGGGCGACGACGCCAAGGAGAAGTTCGTGAAGGACTTCGTCGCCGCCTGGGACAAGGTCATGAACCTCGACCGGTTCGACCTGGCCTGACCGATCCACCGAGGGCGCCCGGCCCGGCCCGTAGGGGTCGGCCCGGGCGCCCTCGGCGTGCGCGGCCCTGCCCCGCCCGCACCCCGGCCGCGCGGGTGCCGGCGACGAAGACCGTCGCCGGTACTGCGGTCACGGCGGTCGGGGTGCACGATGGTGAGGTGGCGATCCGGATCCCGATCCGGATCCTCCGGACGCCGAGCGGGCCCGCGCGTCCCGGCACGACGCGGCCGCCGGCAGGCGAGAGGAGGCGGCGGCCGATGACTCGGACACCTCCCATGACGGTGACCCGGGACCGGCTGTGGCGCTGGCGGCGCAACCCACTGCGCCGGCACAGCGACATCGTCGAGGGCTGGGTCGTGCTCGCCACGTGGATCCTCGCCCTGCTGGGCGCCGTCCTCGGGGGCTGGGCGGCGGCGCACTCCGTGGATTCGACGCTGACCGCACGGCGGGCCCAGGTGCACGCCGTCTCCGCGGTCCTCACCGACGGCGCGGTGAAGACCCCGGCCGCCGGCAGCGGCTACGACGACGGCCGGGTCTGGGCCACGGCCCGCTGGACGGGCCCGGACGGCAAGGTGCACATGGACCGGGCGAAGGTCCTGCCGGGCGCTCCGGCCGGAACCCAGGTCACGGTGTGGACGGACCGCACGGGCCGGGCGGTGCCCGCGCCCGCCTCCGCGGCCGAGGCCATGCTGCAGACGGTCCTCACCGGCGCCCTCGTCGCCCAGGTCACCGGCACGACGGTCTGGGCCGGCGGCTGGCTGGTCCGCAACGCGCTGGTGCGGCGCAGGCTGGCCGAATGGGACGAGGAGTGGAAGCGCGTCGGACCCGAGTGGCGCAACTACAGCGGCGGCCGAGGCTGACCGGCCCCGCGCACCGGCCCCTGCCCGTCCACGCCTCGCCCCGCGCCCCGGCCCGCGCCTGTCTCGTCCGCGCGTCGCCTGCCTTGGTCTGCCTGTCCGCGCCCCGCCCGCGCCTGCCCGTCCGGGCCTCGCTCCGCGCCCGCGTCTGCCCGGCCGCGCCCCGTCTGCCCGTCGGTCCCTCACCGCGTCCGTGCCTCAGCCGCGCCGTCCCCAACCGCCTCCGTGCCTCACTCGCGCGGCCTCTCACCCGCGCAGCGCCTCGAAGGCCTGGCGGGCGCCGATGCCGATAGCCAGATCGATGTCCGGCGCCTGCGCGGCCCGCCGGTCGGCCCGGGTGAGCGCGGCGACGGCCACCCGGGTCACGGAGTCCGCCTCGACCACACCGATCTCGTGCCGCAGATGCAGGAACGTGCCCGTCTTGCCGCTCAGCCGCAGGCTGTCGGCGCGCAGTTCGCTCGCCAGCCGCTGGGTGAAGACCTGATGGCCCATCAGCCGCCGCAGCTCGGCCGTGGCCCGGGGATGCGCCACCTCGTCGCGCCACACCCGCCCGAGCAGGCCGACCAGCGCCGAGACGGTGCCGAGGTTGGCGTGCGCGGGGTCGAGCGTCTCGATGGTGTGCCGGCCCGCCCGCTCGTCGCGGACGGCCAGTTCCAGGGCGAGGGAGAAGTCGTTGCCCGCGGCGCCGGCGGCGCACTCGTACATGTGGTTCATCCGGTGCCGCACCTGGATTCCGGCGCAGCCCCAGGCACGCAGCCGGGCGTCGACGGCGGCCACCGGCACCAGTCCGAACAGCGCGTCCGCGGCGGCGTTGTCACTCACCGAGAGCATGAGCAGGAGGAGGTCGCCGACGGCCACCGTGACCGGGTGCCGGAACGCCGCGATGCCGGTGGGGCCGACGCTGCTGGTGGCCGGGTCGACCGTCACGGGCAGGGCGGGGTCCAGGTCGCCGACCGCGATCAGGTCCAGCACGACCAGCGCGAACGGCACCTTCACCACGGACGCGAGGGGGATCAGCTCCTCGATGTCGAAGCCGAGCTGGTCGCCGCTGTCGATGTCGCGGGCGAGGAACGAACCGCGCACGCCGAGCGCCGCCCAGTCCCGGGCGATCTCCTCGGCGACGTCCAGCAGGGGGCCGTCACCGCAGAACCGCGCCGGACGGTACGCCGTGTCCCTGGTCATCCGCGTGCCGCCAGCCGCGACCTGGTGTCCGTGGACTCCGGCCGCCCGGCAGCGCGTACGGCGGTCTCGGCACCGGCCGCCGCCGCCAGCACCGCGGACAGCCACTCCGGCACGTCGCCGCTCCGCTGACGCGGGGTGCCCCGCACGTCGTACCCCCGGTGCAGCGAGGCGTCGGCCAGGGGCGCCCAGTCGGCCCCGTGGCGTCGGGCGAAGGGCTCGTCGCACAGCAGCATCGCCCGGCCCGCCAGCGTCTCGGCGAGCGCGGTGGCCGCCGGTCCGGCCGGCCGCACCAGCCGCTCCGGCAGCCCGGAGCGTGCCGCCGCTCTGCCCAGCCGGTCCCACGCACCGGGCGCCCCGTCCTCCGCCAGGGTCAGGATCGGCAGGGGAGCGGTCCGTGCCCCGGTGGCGGCGTCGCGGCGCGGCCGCAGGTCCTCCAGGTGGACCGGACGCCCCCGCCCGGCGGGGGCGGTGCGCGCCGGCCGCGCCGTGTCGAGGGGCGGCGCGCCGGCCAGGCCGAGCGGCACCCGGTACGCGGCGTGCTCGGGCTGGACGCGCAGCAGCGCGTAGGCGAGCGAGCCGTCCGCCAGCCGGTCTGCCCGTTCCTCGGGCGGCAGTTCGCGCACCCCGAGCGTGACGCCGCGCTCCGCCCCGGTCCGGATGACCCGGGCGAGCGCGGCCGGCGCACGGTCGGCGGGCACTCCCACGGTCCGGGTCCGGACCCGCTGGGCGGACCGGGCGGCCTGTTCGAGCCGCTGGGCCCGGTCCAGGACGTCCCGCGCGTAGGGGAGCAGCAGCATGCCCAGTTCCGTCGTCGCCACCTGCCGCCGGGAACGGTCGAACAACAGGCCGCCGAAGTGGGCCTCCAGCGTCTTGATACGGCGGCTGAGGAGCGGCTGGGCGATTCCGAGCCGGTCGGCGGCACGCGAGAAGCTCGTCTCGTCCACGGTGGCGACATACGCCTTGAGATGCGCGAGCAGATCCATCCAGCAGTCATATCAATTGGGTATGGAGCCTTCAAAGTTCACTCTTGGACATGAGCGGAGTCCTGCTGTTTCGCTGTCCCGGTCGACGAAGATCCACCAAGCCGATGCCCGATCACCGACGACCTGGGAGAACTCCGCACATGACCAGTGCCGCCCCGATGCCGCGCCGCCGCCTGTTCAAGGCCGGCGTCGCCCTCACCACCGCCGCCGCGGTGGCCCCCGCCCTGGCCTCCGCCCCCGCCTCGGCGGTTCCGCACGCCCTACCGGAGGAACTCCGGGACCGGTTCGTCGATCTGGAGCGCCGGTACGGCGCCCGGCTCGGTGTCCACGCCCGGAACGCGCGCACCGGCCGGACCGTGGCGTACCGGGCCGGGGAGCCGTTCGCGATGTGCTCCACGTTCAAGGCGTTCGCCGCCGCGGCCGTGCTGCGCGACCGCGGTGACTGCGCGCCGCTGGACAAGATCGTCCACTATCCGCAGCGTGACATCCTCGCCAACTCCCAGCGGTCCGAGGACCATCTGGCCACGGGAATGACGGTGGGCGAGCTGTGCGCGGCCGCGATCCAGTACAGCGACAACACGGCGGGGAACCTGCTGCTGCGTGAGATCGGGGGTCCGCAGGGGCTCACCCGGTTCTTCCGGTCGCTCGGCGACCGGGTGAGCCGGCTCGACCGCTGGGAGACCGACCTGAACACGGCGGTCCCCGGCGACGAGCGTGACACCACCACGCCGGAAGCCCTCGGCGGCAGCTTCCAGCGGCTGACCCTCGGGCGGGCCCTCTCCCGCGCCGACCGCGAGCGTCTCCTCACCTGGCTGAAGGGCAACACCACCAGCGGCGAGCGGTTCGGCGCCGGACTGCCGCGGGGCTGGGTCCTCGCGGACAAGACGGGCACCGGCGACTATGCGACCGCCAACGACATCGGCGTCGCCTGGACGAGCCGCGGGACGCCCCTGCTGCTCACCGTGCTGTCCACGAAGGACACCAAGGACGCGCCCGTCGACAACCGGCTGATCCGCGACGCGGCCGCCCTGCTGGCGGAGGTCCTCGCGCCCGGCGAGTAGGGCCGCCGGTCCCGCTCCCCGGGCGGGGGCGGCACCGATGAACGGGTCCATGTATCTGAACACTAAACAAGGACCGAACTGTTGACGCGCTCGTGGCGGTCTCTCTACGGTTCGGGAGAAAGCGCTTTCTCTCTGTGTGGCGCCTGCGGCTCGGCAACTGCCCCGAGCCGCAGGCGCGTTCACACACCGGAACGCCAGCATCGCACCACGGCTCCACGGCACCAAGGCTCCACGGCACCGCACCCGTCCAGCCGACCCCCACCATCCTGGAGACAAGCCGATGTACCTGAGAGCAGCCATCGCCTGCGCCTGTCTGACCGCCGGCACGCTCGTCGCGCTGTCCGGTCCCACGGCGCAGGCCGCCACCACCCGCTACGAGGTGGAGAGTTCCCCCGCCGTCTGCACCGGCACCATCGACTCCGACTGGGCGGGATACTCCGGCAGCGGATTCTGCAACGGCACCAACGCCAGCGGTGCCGCGGCCCAGTTCACCGTCAACGCCACGAGCGCGGGCACCGCCACCCTCAAGGTGCGATTCGCCAACGGCACCACCACGGCACGGCCCGCCACCGTCACCGTCAACGGGGCGACGGCCACCACGGCCTCCTTCGAGGGCACCGGGGCCTGGAGCACCTGGGCGACGAAGACGCTGACCGTGCCGGTGAAGTCCGGCGGCAACGTCATCCGGTTCAGCCCGACCGCCGCCGACGGACTGCCCAACCTCGACCACCTCGACGTCGACCTGGCCGGGGACACCACCCCGCCGCCTTCGGGTTCTGTGCTGTACGTCTCCCCGAGCGGCACCGACAGCGCGTCCGGCAGCCAGTCGAACCCGACCACCCTCACCTCCGCGCTCAGCCGCGTCACCCCCGGCGGCACCATCTATCTGCGCGGCGGAACCTACGCCTACGGGCAGACGGTCACCGTCCCCGAGGGCGGCGACGGCACCTCGGGCGCCCGCACCACGCTGAGCGCCTACCCGGGGGAGACCCCGGTGCTCAACTTCGCTTCGCAGAGCGAGAGTTCGTCCAACCGTGGCCTCCAGCTCAACGCCTCGTACTGGCATGTGTACGGTCTGGTCGTCGAGCACGCCGGTGACAACGGCATCTACGTCGGCGGCAGTCACAACGTCATCGAGCGCACGGTGACGCGCTTCAACCGGGACACGGGCCTGCAGCTCGGACGCATCGCCTCCAGTACGCCCAGGAGCCAGTGGCCGTCCGACAACCTCGTCGTGAGCGCCGAGTCGCACGACAACGCCGACTCCGATGGCGAGGACGCCGACGGCTTCGCGGCCAAGCTCACCGTCGGCACGGGCAACGTCTTCCGCTACGACGTCTCCCACCACAACATCGACGACGGCTGGGACCTCTACACCAAGACCGACACCGGCGCCATCGGCCCGGTGACCATCGAGAACTCCCTGTCCTACAGCAACGGCACCCTCTCCGACGGCACCGTGAACGCCAACGGCGACCGCAACGGCTACAAGCTCGGCGGCGACGACATCGCGGTCGACCACGTCGTCCGGCACAGCATCGCCTACCGCAACGGCCACCACGGGTTCACCTACAACAGCAACCCCGGTTCGATGCAGATCGCCGACAATGTCGGCATCGACAACGCCGAGCGCAACTACTCGTTCGACAAGGGCACTTCGGTGTTCCGGACCAACACCTCGTGCCGCTTCTCCAGTGGTGGGTCGAACGACAAGACGGTCGGCGACGCCGACAGCTCCAACCAGTTCTGGACCGGCTCGAACGGCTCCCGGTGCGCCTCCTACTCCGGCGCCCTCGGCTGGTCCTTCGCCTCGGCCGGCAGCCTCGTGGTGACCTTCGGCGGCAAGGTCGTCAACCCGTAACCGGTCCGCGCGGGCATCCGTGCCGCGGGACGCCGTGCGCCGGCGTCCCGCTCCGGCACGCCGACCGCGATTTTCCACTACCGCAAGTAACGTGATCACCTTCTCCCGGCTATACCAGTCAGTCAACTTTGCACGCCTGCGGGCGTGCTCCGCCCGGAGAAGTCCATGTCCTCTGAAGCCTTCGAGAACGCGCGCCTCACGTACGAGCAGCACATGCGGACCTGCCGCCAGTGCCATGCCGACACCGTGCCCTGCGCGGTGTCCAAGCACCTGCTGCGAATCTGCAACAACGCCCGCAGGGAGTTGCTGCGCTCCTCGGGCCACCGGTCCGCCCGGGCCTGACCCCTCGCCCCAGCGTCCCGGGCGCCGGCCGGGCGCCCCGGGGTTTCCGTTTCCGCAGGCCGGGGGCTTTCGGCCGGGGCTATCGGGGAACCCGGCCGGCTGTCCCGCCCGCCCGAGACGACGGAGGCCGACGTGAGCGACAAGCAGAGCCCGCAGCCCGACCCGACCACCCGGCACCCCCGACCGGACTTCCCCTCCCAGGACCAGCCGCACCCCGGCTGGACCGGCCCGATGGACCCGCCGCCCGACCACGGCGAGGAGTCCTACCGGGGCGCCGACCGCCTGAGCGGCTTCAAGACCGTGATCACAGGCGGTGACTCCGGGATCGGCCGGGCGGTCGCACTGGCCTTCGCCCGCGAGGGCGCCGATGTGCTGTTCACCCACCTCGCAGAGGAGAAGGACGACGCGCGCGAGACCGCCCGGCTGGTCGAGGACGCGGGCCGCAAGGCGGTCGCCGTGTCCTGTGACATCAGGGAGGAGGGCGAGTGCCGTGCGCTGATCGGGCGGGCGGTCGACGAGTTCGGGCACATCGACGTGCTGGTGAACAACGCCGCCTACCAGATGTCCCAGCCGGACGGTATCGAGGCGATCAGCACCGAGCAGTTCGACCGGGTGCTGCGCACGAACCTGTACGGCATGTTCTGGCTCACCAAGTTCGCGCTGCCGCACATCCCGGCCGGGGGCAGCGTCATCAACACCACGTCGGTGCAGGCGTACAAGCCCAGTCCGCACCTGCTCGACTACGCCATGACCAAGGGCGCGATCGTCACCTTCACCCAGGGACTGGCCCAGATGGTCGCCGAGCGCGGCATCCGGGTCAACGCGGTGGCGCCCGGCCCCGTGTGGACGCCCCTGATCCCGGCGACGCTGCCCGACACTGCCGAGTTCGGCAAGCAGAGCCCGCTCGGCCGCCCGGCTCAGCCCGCCGAACTCGCCCCGGCCTACGTCTATCTCGCCGCCGACCAGGCGAGCTTCGTCACGGCCGAGATCCTCAACGCCACTGGCGGCACCCCGCTGCCCTGACCTGGGTGCCCCGGCCGGCGTCCCCCGGCTACAGCGGGGGCTCCTCGGCGAGTTCCAGCAGCGAGCGGGCGCTCTCGGCGGTCAGGGGAGAGGCCTCGGCCGCGGACGGGAACAGACCGCCCCAGGCCCGGGCCCGCCCCAGGGCGCTCAGCCGCCAGGCCAGTCGCACGGCGCGCCGGAGCTCCGCCGCCGTGCGGCCGGCTCCCGTCCACGGCTCAAGGTAGGCGTCGCGCAGCCGCGGCAGTACGCCCGGCCCGTACCGTTCACAGGCCTTGCGGGCCGGGACCCGCAGGCTGCAGAACGGGTGGGAGACGGCCGCGTCGCCCCAGTCGAAGAAGGTGAACCGGCCCGGCTCCGGGTGGAACAACTGTCCGTCGTGCAGATCGACATGGTCGAGCGAGTCGGGTACGCCCAGGGAGGCGAGTTCGGCGCACCAGTCCGTCAGCAGGGGCCTCAGTTCCGCCAGCCGGGCGCGTTCGTCCGGCCGCAGTGCCGGGCTGCCGGCAAGCAACTCGTCGAAGACGCCGGGAAGTTCGGCGGTGCGGGCGCTCGGCACACCGAGCCGTTCGAGTTCCCGCGCGTGCGGGACCAGCGCGCACTGCATGCTCCCGTACTGGCGCAGCAGGTCCTCCCAGGCCGCCGGCTCGACGGGCTCCCGCTCGAGCACGTCCCGGAAGAGCGCGCCCCCGTCGGGCAGCAGCGACCAGGCACGGTCGGCGTCGATCGCGAGCGGAGCCAGAACGTGCCGCGGCACCCAGCGGGCGAGCGCGGCGGTGAGCGCGCCCTCGAAACCACTGGCCGGCGGATTCGCCTTGAACCAGACGGTCTCCCGGCTCGCGGCGGTCTCCCGGCCGGCGACGGGCACCCGCACCAGCACGGACCACGGCCGCAGCCGTACCCGCAGCCCGCCGGAGATCCGCAACCCGTGGGCGCAGAGCCCGTCCTCCAGCCAGCCGAGGGCCGCGGACCGCCAGCTCTCCTGCTCCCAGGGGGTCACCGCGTCCGGGTAGGCGCCCCGGTCCACGGTCAGTGACGCAACATCTCGCATCCGGCCATCCCAGCCTGGCTCATGCCGTGCGGCCAGCGGTTTTCCATATCGGCGAGCGGCGGAGAGGGCAGGATTCGAACCTGCGTGGACCCCTGGCGGGGCCCGACCTCGAGACGTGCTCTCGGTCCCCGATCAACCACTCCGGGCACCTCTCCCTGTTCCCGGCCCGGTCTCCCGCGCCGTTCACACGTACTACGTTGACAGGCCCCGCTGACCGCCCCCTGACGCCCCGCTGACACCGCGACGGCTCATGCGCGTCAGGCCGTCCACTTCCCGAGCCCGGCCCGATCCGTCGTCCCGCCCGCCCGCGGTCGCGTTCAACGCACCGGGAAGCCGAAGGAGTAGCCCTGCTGCTTCAGCCAGGGCAGCACGGTCCGCAGGGCGGCCACCGTCTGCGAGCGGTCACCGCCGGCGTCGTGGAAGAGCAGGGTGGGGCCGTTGGGCAGTTCCCGCTGGACGGTGGCGACGATGGCCTCGGTGCCGGGCCGCTCGAAGTCCTTGGAGTCGACGTTCCAGCCGAGCGGCCGCATGCCGTGGGAGGCCGCGAGATGCCGGCTGTACGGGGTGAAGGCACCGCCGGGGGCACGGTAGTACAGGGGGCGCACACCACCGGACGCCTTGGTGATCTGGCGTTCGGCGGTGACGATCTGCTCCGACTGGTAGGACTGCGGCTTCTTGTCCATGGTGGTGTCGTGCGACACCGAGTGGTCGCACAGCCGGTGCCCCGCCGCCACCACCTGCTTGACCAGGTCCGGGTGGGCCTCGGCCTGGGGCCCGACCATGCAGAAGGTCGCCTTCACACCGTTGTCCCGCAGCACCTGGAGCACCTGCGGGGTCCAGTTCGGGTCCGGGCCGTCGTCGATGGTGATGTTGACCGCGTGGTCGCCGCCGTCGGAGGCGTGGACGATGCCGGCGGACACGGGTGCCGCCTTCGGGGCGGCCGGCTTCGCCGCGGCCTGGTTCCCGCCCGCTGGGCCCGCCTGCGCGGTCCACACCGAGGTCGCGGCGGCCACCGCCGTCACGCCGACCGCCGCCGCGACCACCCGGCCGTACCATCCCCGCCCGCCGTGCCGTGCCATGTCCCGCCCCGTTCCCGCCGTGTTGGTGTCCCCGTGCACATGGCAGGACGGGCGGGAACGGCCGGAGGATCCCGCTGTTACCGATCAAGGACAATTCCGGGGTGCTTCCGGGACAACGAAGCGAGCGCCGGGACAGGAACTGCCGTCCGCCGCCCTGGCTGTCCCCGGCCCGGCGCGGCCCGCCCACTCGGGTCCGTGACCGCGTCAGGCAGCCGACGGGCGGCGCGCGTCCACCTCGATCTCGATCTTCATACGGGGGTCGGCGAGACCGCACACGAGCATCGTCGCGGCGGGGCGGACCTCGCCGAAGTGGCGGCGCAGCACCGGCCAGCAGGGCTCGAAGTCGGCGCGTTCGGGCAGGAGATAGCGCACCCGCACCACATCGGGGAGGCCGCAGCCGGCCTCGGCCAGCGCGGCCCCTATGTTGCGCAGGCACTGCTCGGCCTGTTCCACCACGTCGTCGGAGATGGTCATCGTGGCGTAGTCGAACCCGGTCGTGCCGGACACATGCACCCGGTCGCCGTCCACCACGGCGCGGGCGTACCCGATCTGCTCCTCGAAGGTGGAACCGCTGAGGATCGCACGTCGCATCGTCATGCGCCGCACGCTAAGTGACCTGCGCCGGTCCGGCCAACACCGGCCCGGCGCACGGGGTCCGGTCAACGGCCGTAGCGGCGGTCCCGGGCGGCGTACGAACGCAGGGCGCGCAGCAGGTCGATCTGACGGAAGGCGGGCCACAGGACGTCGACGAAGTGCACCTCCGCGTAGGCGGACTGCCACAGCAGGAAGCCGGACAGCCGCTGTTCGCCCGAGGTGCGGATGATGAAGTCGGTGTCGTCACCGGCCGGCGAGTACAGGTTGTCGCTGATGTGCTCCAGGTCGAACTCCGCGGCCAGGTCGCGGGGATCGCCGCCGGCGCCGATGTGCTTGTCGAAGGCAGCCCGGACGGCGTCGACGATCTCCCGGCGGCCGCCGTAGCCCACGGCGACGTCGACCTTGAGGCCGCCCCGGCCGGCGGTGCCCACCGCGGCCTCCTTCAGGACGCGGGCGGTGTTCCCGGGCAGCAGGTCCAGCGCGCCGATGATCTCGATCTCCCCGGGCTCGCCGGGAGCGCAGATCCGCTGGACGGTCTCCTCGATTATGGCGAGCAGCGGGCCGAGTTCGTCGGCCGGCCGGTGCAGGTTGTCGTCGGACAGCATCCACAGCGTGACGTGTTTGATGCCGGCGTCGGTGCACCAGTGCAGGAAGTCGGTGACCTTGGCGCCGCCGACGCGGTAGCCCTCGCGGACGTCGCTGTGTCCCGCGCCCCGGGCCCAGCGCCGGTTGCCGTCCAGCATGATCGCCACATGCCGTGGCCGGGGCAGGCCCTCCAGTTTGCGGTTCAGGCGCCGTACGTAGATCGCTTCCAACGCCGCACGCAAGGCCTTCATCGCCACACCGACATCCTTTCTCCGAGCCGTGTTGGAGGGCGCAACGATAGTCCCACGGCCGCCGCCCGGCACATCGCGGAAGGCCTGGCATCCGCGCCGCCGGGGAGCCGCTACGCTGCGGGCGTGACCGGTCGACCGATGAGCCGCCGCGGCCTGCTGCGGGCCGCGAGCCTCGGTCCGGCAGCGGCGGTCGCGGGCTGTTCCGGGGACAGCGGGCCCCGGTGGCGGCTCAGACTCGCCACGGGAGCGCCGGGAGGGCCGTACCACGCCTTCGGCCGGGCACTGGCGGCCGAGGCCGAACGCGGCGGCGCCCGGTCCCGCATCATCGCGCTCGGCACCTCGGCGAGCGTGGACAACCTGCGGATGCTCGCCGCGGGTTCGGCGGACCTCGGCCTCGCCATGGCCGACGCCGCCGAGGACGCCGTCCGGGGCCGCCCGCCGTTCACCCGCCCGACCGGGGTGACCGCCCTCGCCCGCGTCTACGTCAACTACGCCCACCTCGTCGTGCCGGCGCGCGGCCCCGTGCGGTCGGTGCGCGATCTGGCGGGGCTGACCGTGGCCACCGGCGCGGCGGGTTCCGGCGGGCAGGTGCTGGCCGGCCGGCTGCTGCGGGTCTCCGGGCTGACCGGTGAACGGTCGGTGCTGCAACGGCGGTTCGGGCTCGCCGCCTCGCTGGAGGCGCTGCGCACCGGCACGGTCGACGCCCTGGTCTGGGCCGGCGGCGTCCCCACCCCCGCGCTGTCCGCCCTGGCCCGCGAACTGCCGCTGCGCTTCCTGCCGCTGGCGGCCGCCGCGGGGACCCTGCGCGACACCTACGGCCCCGTCTACACGACCGTCACCCTCCCGGCCGGCGTGTACGGGCTCACCGCACCGGTCACCACCATCGGTGTGGGCAACTACCTGCTGGCCCGCCCCGGCGTGCCCCGGCAGGCCGTCGAGGACGTGCTCCGTGTGGTGTTCGACCGGTGGCGGGTGCTGCTGAGGGAGGTGACCGCGGGCGCCCGGCTCGAACCCCGGTTCGCCGTCGCCACGGGCGACGTACCCCTGCATCCGGGGGCGGTGGCCTACTACCGGTCGGTGTACGGCTGACCCGCGCCCCCGACGGAGCGCGCCACCGGATGTCGGACGGCAGGCAGCCGCAACTCCACGACCAAGCCGTGCGGTTGGCTGCGGGCCGTGCCGAGCCGGCCCCCGCTGAGCCGGGCGATCTCGTCGGCGATGGCCAGTCCGAGGCCGCTGCCGGGAAGGTTCTGGTGCTCGGGCGCCCGGGCGAAACGCCGGGTGAGCAGCGGCAGCCGGTCGTCCGGCACACCCGGTCCATTGTCACGGACACGCACCACGGCGTCGCCGTCCACCACGGTGGCCGCCACCTCGACGGCCCCGCCGGACGGGACGAACTTCACCGCGTTGTCCAGTGCGGCGTCCAGGATCCGGCCCACCGCGTCCGCCACCGCCGGCGCCCGCAGCGCCTCCGGCGGGCAACTGGCGGTCAGCGTCAGCCCGGAGGCCTCGAAAATCGGCCGCCACGCGGCCACCCGCTCGCGCACCGCACGCGTCACGTCCTGCTCCGTGCGCCGCACCGCGCCGGACTCCACACGCGCCAGCGCGAGCAGCCCGTCGAGGAGCTCCTCCAGGCGCTCCGCCTCGTCCAGGGCGCGCGCGTGTTCCTTCCGGCCGGGACCGGGCGGCAGGTGCGGCTCGACGTTCTCCAACTGCAGAACCAGGGTCGCCAGCGGATTGCGCAGCTGGTGCGAGGCGTCCGCGACGAAGGCGCGCTGGCGCCCCAGGGAATCGGCGACCGCCTCCGCCATGGCATTGAAGTGCCGCCGCAGGCTGCGCAGTTCGGGTGGCCCGGTATCGGACACGGCCCGCGTCCGAAGGCTGCCCGAGGCGAGAGCGGCGACCGCCCGGTCCAGATCGCGCACCGGGCGCATCAGCCAGCGGGTGATGCCGGCCGCGACCAGCGCGGCGGCCGTGAAGGCGGTGAGCGCTCCGCAGGCGATGAGCGCCCAGCGCACGGTCACGTCCCTGCGGGCGGCCGTGGTCGGCACGGCCAGCAGGACCGCCCCGCTGACCCGCTCGTCCCGCCCCACCGGCTCGGCGAGCACTGTCCGGTCCGGGCCCCAGGGCCGGACGGTGGGCAGCCGCTCGGTGGACCGGCCGGTCAGCGCCCGGTCCAGGACCTCGTCCGCCGCGGACCCGGAGACGACGGTCCCCGCCCGCGCCAGGGTCCGCCCCGCGGAGTCCACCACGGTCACCGAGGCGCTGTAGAGCCCGGCGTACCGGCGGATCTCGCCGGCCAGTTCGGCGCGGTCGGCCGCGGTCCGCGTCCGGTCGGCGAGGTCGGCGAAGCGCACCGCGTCGGAGCGTCGTTGCAGCAGCAGGTGCTCCGTGCGCCCGCTCGCGTACGAGCCGGCCAGCGGCGCGGACAGCAGCAGCGTCGCGGCCCCCATGAGCACCATCAGGACGGCGAGCAGCCTGCGCCTCATCGGCTCCCCGGTCCCGCCGCGGGCCCGCCCGGGGCGCCCAGCCGGTACCCGAAGCCCCGTACCGTGCGCACCAGTCCGGCACGGCCCGTCTTCGCGCGGATGCCCGCGACGTGCACGTCCAGGGACCGAGAGGCGGCGAGGAAGGCGTCGCCCCAGACCCGGTCCAGGATCTCCTCCCGGGAGTGCGCCTCGTCGGGCCGCGCCGCGAGGACGGCGAGCACGTCGAACTCCCGTCGGGTGAGCCGTACTTCGGTGCCCGCGACGGTGACCGTACGGCCCGCTACGTCGACCTCCACGTCCCCGGCGCGCACGGGACGCCCCCCGGTGCCGGCGCGGGACGGGGCCGCCCCGGTGCGGCGGCGTACGGTGTCGATCCGGGCCATCAGCTCGTTCATCCGGAACGGCTTGACCACGTAGTCGTCGGCGCCGGCCCGCAGCCCTTGCACGATGTCGCGTTCCTCGCAACGGGCCGTCACCACGATCAGCGGCGCGTCGCACACCGTGCGCAGCCGGCGCAACAGGTCCAGCCCGTCCAGGTCGGGCAGTCCGAGGTCGAGCAGCACGAACTGCGCCTCGTGGACGTGCCGAAGGGCGTCCAGAGCCCGGGCCGCCCGGCGCACGGTGTGCCCGCGCTGGGCGAGGGCCGTGGTCAGCGCCTGGGCCATCCGGTCGTCGTCCTCGACGAGCAGCGCGTGCATGGGAGTTCCTCGTGCCGTGGTGACCTGGGCGGCAGCTTACGCAGGCCACCCGGCCCAGGCCACCACCCGGTCGCCGCGCCCGGTCAGCGTACGGCCCGGGTGCGGTCGGGGACGGCGTCCGTGTCCGTCGCCGCCTCGGCGCGGCTGAGCACGGCGTCGCGGGTGTCAGGCATCAGGACGTAGGTGACCAGCGAGACGAGCGCACAGCCCGACACGTACCAGAAGAAGAGCTTCTCGTGACCGCCGTCCTTGAACCACAGGGCCACGTACTCGGCCGTGCCGCCGAACAGCGCGTTGGCGATCGCGTAGGGCAGCGCCACGCCGAGGGCGCGGACCCGGGTGGGGAACAGCTCCGCCTTCACGGCCGCGTTGATAGAGGTGTAGCCGGTGACGATCACCAGGGCGACCAGGGAGAGGCCCAGCGCCGGCCAGTACGAGGACGCCGAGCCGAGCGCGGTCATGATGGGGTACGTACCCACCGTGCAGCCCACTGCGAAGGTGATCAGCAGCGGGCGGCGCCCGATCCGGTCGGACAGGGCGCCGGCGAGCGGCTGGAGCAGCGCGAAGACGGCGAGCGCGGTGAAACTCACCAGCGTTGCCGTGGACTTGGCCATGCCGGCGCTGCCGATCAGGTACTTGGTGAGATAGGTGGTGTACGTGTAGTACGCCACCGTGCCACCCAGTGTGAGCGCCATGACGAGGCCGGCCTCGCGGCGGTGCTGCCACAGCACGGCGAGCGTGCCGCGCGCGCTGTCCGTACCCCCGTCCGCGCCGGACTCCTCGGTGAAGGCCGCCGTCTCCGTCAGCCGCCGCCGCAGCCAGTACACCACCACGGAGAACAGCGCACCGAGCACGAACGGGATGCGCCAGCCCCAGCTCTCCAGCTGTCCGGTGGTCAGCGTGTGCTGCAGTGTGATCAGTACGCCGAGGCCGAGGAGCTGACCGCAGGTCATCGACACGTACTGGAACGAGGAACCGAGACCGCGCCGGTTCCGGGCCGACGCCTCGGTCAGGTACGTGGCGCTGGCGGCGTACTCGCCTCCGATGCTCAGGCCCTGCAGCAGGCGGGCCAGCAGCAGCACCACGGCGCCGAGGTAACCCGCCCGGCCGTAGGTGGGGGCGAGGGCGATGAGCAGGGCGGCCACCGACATCAGGGTGACGGTGAGGGTGAGCGCGCTCTTGCGGCCGCGCCGGTCCGCCGCCCGCCCGAGGATCCAGCCGCCGACCGGCCGCATCAGGAAGCCGACGGCGAAGATCCCGGCCGTGTTCAGCAGCTTGGTGGTCGGATTGTCGCCGGGGAAGAACGAGTCGGCGAAGTAGATCGCGAAGCTCGCGTAGACGAACCAGTCGTACCACTCCACGAGGTTGCCCAGGGACCCGCCGACGAGGGCGAGGCGGCGGCTGCCGGGGGAGTGGCCCGGCGGTGTGCCGGGCATGGCGGCGGAGGATGACATGGCGGCTCCAGGTGGGGAATTCCGGTGGGAACGGGGAACGGGGCGGCCGCCCCCGGGACCTGAGTGCGCCCGAGCATGCGGGCGGCCGCCGCCCCCGGACAAGGACCGGCACGCAGATCTAACACGCCGCTAAGAAAGCGGCCTCGCCCGCCCGCGCCGAGGAGTACGCCCCCTGCTGTCGAACCGGGCCGTCCGACCCGGATTCGCCGGGTTCCGCCGCGACGTGGACCCGCGGTGCTACCTCGACGCGGCCCGGAAGCTGCCCCCGTTCACCCGGCCGGCCCTCGTCGACGGGGACGCGGACGACCACATGATGCCGGCGGGGGCCGAGGTGTGACCGGCCCCCACCGGATGCCTCGCTCACCCCTCCAGGGTCAGGTACAGGCGGGTGCCACGGGGCCGGAAGCCGACCCGTTCGTACACGCGGCGCGAGCCCTCGCCCGAGTACTCCAGCCACACGGACGACGTGCCACGGCTGAACGTGGTCGCGGCCAGGGCGGCGGTGACGGCTGCCGCGATGCCCCGGCCCCGGTACACGGGCCGGGTGCCGACGCCCGCCAGTTCCGCGGTGTCCTCGGCGGGCGCGGAGCAGAGGGCACCGCCGGCGCAGGTGCCGTCGGGCGCGCGTACGAAGCGGACGGCGCCGCCCTGTTCCTCGGTGCGCCGCAGGCGGGCCGCGCCCGCCTCGGAGGGGCCGAACTCACCGGCGAACGCCTCGGACAGGGCGGTGTCGACGGCCCGGTAGTCCTCGTCGGTGCGCGGCGCCCGGACGGCGAGACCTCCGTCCGGGCCGTCGCCGTTCGCCGGCACCACCAGGGTCGCGGGGGTGCAGACCAGGTAATCGTGGACCGCCTCGGTGCGGAACCCCGCCCGGCGCAGCGCGGGTTCGACGGCGGGCGCGGCGTCCGGGGCGAACTCCAGACGGGGCCGCAGACCGCGTTCACGGAACGCCCGGATCAGGGCGGTGACGTCCCGGTCGGCCGGCTCGGCACCGGGGAACGGGGTCGCGTAGTTGACGTACGGGCTGTCCGTCGCGGGATCGAAACCCGCGACGAAGCCCCCGGTCTCGACCGGCGCCGGACGGCGGAGCAGATGGGCGACGGCGAAGTTCTGCACGTTGTCGTGCACGATGATGTGGACCTCACGGTGAAGGGCAGCCGTCAGGGCTGCGGGACCGGCCGTGGCCGGGAACACGGGACATGCGTGGGGCCGCCGTGAGGAGACGCGAGGGCACCGGTCGCCGCCGTGGTGGCGGGCGGGGTCAGTGCCGACGGCGGCCGCTGTGGGACGCCGCGATCAATGGCTTCAGTCCTTCGCCGTGCGGAAGTTCGCGTGGATCAACTCGACGGATGCTGCCACACGCCGGGAGAGCCGCACAAGCCGTGGTCCGCCCGTTCCGGGCCCTCTCACAGCCGGACCACGACCAGGGCGATGTCGTCGTGGCCGCCGCTGGCCACACCGAGTTTGGTCAGCAGTGTGTCGGCGAGCCGTTCGGCGCCCAGGCCGCCGCACTCCGCTATCGCGCGCATCAGCCGGTCGAGGCCGGCGTCGATGTCCTCCCTGCGGCGCTCGATGAGCCCGTCGGTGTACAGCACCAGGGTGTCGCCGGGCGTGTACTGGATGCTGGCCTGGGGCCGCGGCACGTGCATCGGCCGCGCGCCCAGGGGCGGGTCGGTGGCCCGGTCCAGCAGCTCCGTACGGCCGTCCGGGTGAGCCAGCACCGGCGGTGGGTGGCCGGCGCAGCTGTAGGTGATCAGATGGCTGCGCCGGTCGACGATCGCCTTGACCGCCGTCGTGCCCAGGGCGCCCTCGATCGAGCGGGCGTACAGCCCCAGCACCTCCAGGGCCTGCGCGGGCCTCTCCAGGGCCCGGATGGCCGCCGACAGCGCGCTGCGCAGCATGCCCATCACGGCGGCGGCCTCCAGGCCGTGCCCGATGACGTCGCCGACCGCGAGGGCGAGCTGGTCCGGCGGAATGTCGACCACGTCGTACCAGTCGCCGCACACGTTCAGCGAGCCGATCGCGGGCAGGTAGCGCACCGCCACGTCGTGCGGATGGTGGGCCAGGTCGGGGGCGTGCAGCATGGCCTCCTGCAACGTGACCGCGATCTCCCGCTCCCGGGTGTTGGCCTGCCGCAGTTCCTCGTTCAGCCGCTGCAGCTCCCGCGCCCGGGAGTACAGCTCCGCCTCCAGCGCCTGGGCGGCCTCCAGACGCTGGCCGACCCGGACCCCGGTGGGGTTGCCGGCCTGGTGGGCCTTGACGAACGCGGTCACGTCCTCGACCCGGTGGATGATCCACGCGACCTGCCCGTCCGGCCCCATGACCGGGGTGTTCACCGGGGACCACCAGCGTTCCTCGAACTCTCCGGGCCGGCGCACGACGGGGATGTCGTACTTCTGCAGCGCCATCGTGTCCGGCTTGCGGGTGGACAGGACCCGGTGCAGGGAGGCGTTGAGATTCCGTGTCCCGTCGGCCTCCGGGTCGTTCGGGTTGTCCGGGAACGCCTGGAAGACGTGCTGCCCGATCAGGTCGTCGCGGGTCCGCCCGGTCGCCTCCAGATACGCCCGGTTGACATCCACGATCACCAGGTCCGGGCCCAGGACGAGGTACGGGCTCGGAGTGGCGGCGAACAGCGCCGCGTGATCGACCTCCGCCGGCATCCTCCGCTCCCTGTTCCACTGGTGGGCTGCACACCCAGGCTGCACCAGCCGGACGCGTCCCGCTCTTCCAGCGGCGCGCGGACACGACCGGGACACGAGCGAGGCACGACCGCGGCACGGGCCGTGTCCGGTCCGTGCCGCGGTCGTACTGTGCGGGTGTCCGTGCCCCGGGGCGCGTCAGACGGCGGGCCGGACGGCCTCCACCCCGGCCTGCCCGGCCGCGTGGGCCCGGCCCGGCAGCGTGAGCACGGCCGCGAAGCCGAGGACGGCCACGGCGGCGAAGAAGTAGAAGCCCCACGGGTGCCCGACCCCGGAGGCGACCAGCGCGCCGGTGATCGACGGGCCGACGATCGACCCGATGCGGCCGATGCCGGAGGCCGAGCCGAGCGCGGTGCCGCGCACGGCGGCCGGGTAGAAGTTGGTCACGTAGGCGTAGACGAGCACCTGCGCCGAGAAGACGAACACACCCGTCAGGAAGACCACCGTGTCGAGCAGCAGGTCGCTGTCCATCCGGATGCTGAGGCAGGCCAGCATCACCACCGAGACCGCGAACCAGCCGAGCGTGACCGGCTTGATGCCCCGACGGTCGGCGACGAAGCCGCCCAGCACCAGCCCGGCCACACCGCCGGCGTTGAGGATCAGGAGCTGGGTGACGGCCGTGGGGACGGGGTAGCCGGCCTCGTTCATCAGCTTGGGCAGCCAGGTGTTGAGGCCGTAGACCAGCAGCAGGCCCATGAAGGAGGCGACCCAGATGCCGATGCCCGCGCGCAGGTAGGCCGGCTTGAGCAGCTCGGCGAACGGCACGCGCTGGGCCCCGGTCGCCTTCCGGGCGCGCACGAACGCCTCCGACTCCGGCAGCCGGAACCACTGGACGACCGCCACGACGAGCCCGGCCGCGCCGAGGACGTAGAAGAGCACCTCCCAGTTGTCGGTCACCTGAAGGGCCAGCAGCGAGGTGATCACGGCACCGGTGTGGTAGCCGGTCATCGTCAGCGTGCTGGCGCGGGCCCGGCGCCGGGCGGGCATGTGCTCGGCCATCATCGTCAGCGACACCGGCATGCAGGCGCCGAGGCCGACACCGGCGATCAGCCGCAGCACGGCGAACATCGCCACGGAGGAGGCGAGCGGCACCAGCAGGGTGAAGACGGAGAACAGCACCACCGAGCCGATGAGCAGCAGGCGCCGCCCGAGCCGGTCGGCGAGCGGACCGACCAGGACCGCGCCGATGGCCACACCGACCAGCGAGAGCGTGGCGATGGTGGTGGCGTCCCCGGCGGTGATGCCGAGGTGCTTGGTCTTGATCAGGGTCGGGATGATGGCGCCGAGGACGACGAGGTCGTACCCCTCGAGCATGACGGTGATCCAGCACAGGACCACCGTCCAGAAGTCGCGGCCGGCGGCGCCGGTGCCCGCGGAGGTGTTGGACGCGTCGGACGCGTCGGAAGAGACGACGGATGCCATGGAGACATTCCCCCCAGAGCGGCTACGGGAGACGGATGTGGGTGAGCGGAAGCCGGAGCGGTCGCGCGGAGCTCCGGCGGAACGGGAACGCGGGGATCAGAACGGGTAGTCGGCGATGTCCGGCCGTACCGTGACCCACTGGGTCTCGGTGAAGGCCTCGATGTTTGCGGCGGCTCCGCCGAACCGGGACCCGGTGCCGGAGGCCTTGACCCCGCCGAACGGGGCGTGGGGCTCGTCGGCGACGGTCTGCTCGTTGATGTGGATTTTTCCGGAGTCGATCCGGTCGGCGAGTTTCATCGCCGTGCCGACGTCGCCGAGGATGCCGACGGACAGCCCGTACTCGCAGTCGTTGACGATCCGAGCGGCCTCCTCCGGCGTGGAGAAGCCGATGACGGGCGCGACGGGACCGAAGATCTCCTCGCGCCAGGCCGGCATGTCGGGGGTGAGGCCGGTCAGCACGGTGGCGCGGTATCCGGCGCCCACGATCTCGCCGCCCGCGGCCAGCTTGGCGCCCGCCGCGACGCTGTCGGTGACGATGCCGTGCACCCGCTCGAGCTGCCGCCGGTCGATGATCGGGCCCAGCGCCACGTCCTCCCGGGCCGGGTCGCCCACGGGCAGTGCCTCCGCCTTCGCGGCGAGCACCGCCGAGTACTCCTCCAGCAGCGACTCGTGCACGATGTGACGGCCGGTCGTCATGCAGATCTGCCCCTGGTGCAGATACGAGCCGAACGCGCCGGCGGAGGCCGCCTTGCGCACGTCGGCGCCGGGCAGCACCACCAGGGCGTTGTTCCCGCCGAGTTCGAGGTGGGCCCGCTTGAGCAGCCGGCCCGCCCGCTCGCCGATCGCGCGGCCGACCGGGGTGGAGCCGGTGAAGGAGACGACCCGCACCTCGGGCGCCTCGACGACCGCCTCGCCGACCGAGCCGTCGCCCGGGAGCAGGTGCAGCAGACCGGAGGGCAGCCCGGCCTCCTCGAAGACGCGGGCGATGACGACGCCACCGCTGACCGCGGTGCGCGGGTCCGGCTTCAGCAGGACCGCGTTGCCCAGCGCCAGCGCGGGCGCCACCGAGCGCAGGCCGAGGATGAGCGGGAAGTTGAACGGCGCGATCACGCTGACCACACCGGCCGGGCGGCGCCGGGCGAAGGACCAGCGGGCCTCCTCCGAGGCCAGCACCTCGCCCTGCGGATGCGTCGGCAGCGCCGCGCACTCGAAGCACTCGCCCAGGGCGAGCCCCACCTCGAAGGCCGCCTTGGACCGCACCGAGCCGGCCTCCCGCACCAGCCAGTCCTCGATCTCGGCGGCGTGCTCGGTGAACAGCTCGCCGGCGCGGCGCAGCACGGCCGCCCGTTCGGCGGCCGGGGTGGCCGCCCAGGTGCGCTGGGCCTCGGCGGCGCGGGCCGCGGCACGGCCGACGTCCCCGGCCGTGGCCAGGCCCACGGTGCCGAGCCGGTCACCGGTCGCGGGCTCGGTCACGGGCTGGTCGAGGGAGGCGTCCCGCCAGCCGTCGCCGAAGAGCCTCTTGCCCCAGACGGCGCTGTCCAGGAGTGTCATCGGTTTCCCTTCCGCCCCCGTCGGGGGGCGAGTTGTTCGAGAGGGGATGGGTGCCGGGAGGGTGGTCAGGACGGCGTGGTGAGCGCCGTGTCGACCTGGACCAGCCGGGGTCCGTCCGGGCGTTCGGCCAGCACGGCCCGCAGCTCGTCGACGCCGCCGACGTGCCGGGCGGGCACCCCGTAGCCCTCCGCGATACGGGTGAAGTCCAGACCCGGGATGTCCAGGCCCGGCGCGTCCGGCACGCCGAGCAGACCGCTGAACCAGCGCAGCGCCCCGTACGTCCCGTTGCGCAGCAGCACCACGGTGAGCGGGACCCGGTGCCGCGCGGCGGTCCACAGGGCGGTGATGCCGTAGTTGGCCGAGCCGTCCCCGATCACGCCGACGACCGGCCGGCCCGGCCGGCCCATGGCGACCCCGACCGCGCCGGGCAGCCCGAAGCCCAGGCCGCCGGCCGCCGGGAAGTAGTACGAGCCCGGCTCGCGCAGGTCCATCTGGCGCCACCACGCGGAGTTCGTCGAGGTCGACTCCACGACGTAGGCGGTGTCTCGGGGCTGCTCGTCCCGCAGGGCGGCGAAGACCTGCTCGGGGTGCAGGCGCGGTGCCTCGGCGGACGCCGGCTCGGGCGCCGGCCGGAACTCGCCGGTGGGCGCCGCGGGCGCGTCCAGCTCCTTCAGCAGCAGCTCGATCACCGCCGCCGGGTCGGCCACCAGCGCCTCGCCCATGGGGGCCCGCGCGGCGGCCGGTGCGTCCTCGGTCACCTGGATCAGCCGGGTGCCCTCCGGCAGGTACCGCCCGGGGACGTACTCGTGGTACCGGAACACCGGGGCGCCGAGCACCAGCACCAGATCGTGGCCCTCGAACGCCCGGGAGACCGGCTCGATCCCGGCCGGCAGCACACCGCGGAACAGCGGATGGCGGTTGGGGAAGGGCAGCCGGAACTGCGACGGCGCCGCCCACACCGGGCCGCCCAGCCGCTCGGCGAGGCGCACCGCGTCATGGAACAGTCCGGCGGAGTCGATGTCCCCGCCCAGCACCAGCGCGGGCCGCCGCGCCGCGGCGACCTGCTCGGCCAGCCGGCGTCCCTGCTCCGCGCCGGGCGCACCCGCGAGCTCCACCCGCCGGTCCAGCACGGCCTGGGAGTTCTCGCCCGCGTCGGCCGCCCAGTCGTCGTACGGCACGGAGAGGTAGGTCGGGCGGCGCTGCAACCGGGCCTCGAAGACCGCCTGGGCGAGCGCGCGCGGCACGTCCTGCGCACACGCCGGTTCGGCGGCCCAGCCGACCAGCGGCCGCATCAGCGCGGGGGCGTCGACGTTGGCGAGGTTGGCCTCGGGCCCGATGGCCGGCCGCACCTGCTGACCGGCCACGACCACCAGGGGCGTGCGCGAGGCCACCGCGTTCGTCAGCGCGCCCATGGCGTTGCCGGAGCCGGACGCGGCGTGCAGGTTGACCAGGACGGGACGGCCGGTCGCCTGGGCGTAGCCGTCGGCCATGCCCACCACGGCCCCCTCGTGCAGACCGAGGACGTAGCGGAACCCGTCCGGCAGGTCGGCGAGGAAGGGCAGCTCGTTGGAGCCGGGGTTGCCGAAGACGGTGGTGAGCCCCTGACGCCGCAGGAACTCGTGGGAGACATGACGCACGGATGGCACGGGTGCTTTTCCCTTCGGAAGTGACGCAGCACACGCTAAGGAGCCCACGACATGGTCACCAATAGATGTTGTCCGGCCCCGATATAGACTCCGTCGATATGAGCAGCTTCGACCTCAACCTCGCCCGTGTCTTCGTGCTGCTCTACGAGACCGGCAGCGTCACGGCGACCGCCGAGACCCTGCACGTCACCCAGCCCACCGTCAGCTACAGCCTGGGTAAACTGCGCCGCCACTTCGGCGACGACCTGTTCCGCCGGACCGGCCGGGGCCTCACCCCGACCGCCGGTGCCCGCCGCCTGTACGAGCCGCTGCAGCGGGCCCTGGCCGACATCGACGGGGCCATCCGCCAGTCCGACGACTTCGATCCGGCGGTCATGGGGGGCCGCTTCACCGTCTCCTTCTCCGACCTCGGTGAGGTGACCCTGCTGCCGCGCCTGGTGGCGGCGGCGCGCGAGCGCGCGCCCCGGGTGTCCTTCGCCGTCCGTTCCCTGGACGTGGACGACGCCGAGAGCCAGCTCCGCAGCGGCGAACTCGACGCCTTCGTCGCCACACCGGTGCTGACGTCCCACCGCACCGTGCGCATCCCCCTCTTCCACGAGCGCTACGTCGGCATGGTCGCCGCCGACCACCCCCGTGTCCGCGGTGCCTGCGTCACCCTGGCCGAACTCGCCGCCGAGCACCACGCGTCGGTGTACGGGCCCAGCGGGCACGTCGTCCCGCGGTCGCTGCTGGCCACCCATGGGCTGCTGGACCGCGTGGCAGTCGACGCGACCCGCTTCTCGGTGCTGCCGTACCTGCTGGAACGGACCGATCTGATCGCCATCGTCCCCGAGTACGTCGGCGAGGTCTTCACCGCCTCGCACCGCCTGCGGCTGGTCCGTCTGCCGTTCGACACCGAGCCCATCGAGATCGCGCTCTACGCCCGGCACGAGGCGTCCCGCAGCCCCTCGCAGCGCTGGCTGGTGCACTTCATGGCCGAGGTCCTGGGCGAACTGGTCAGCCCCGCGCAACTGCCGCCGACCGCCATCCGGTAGGGCGCGCTCTTCTGGCGGTGCGGCGCTGTCTCGCGCACCGTGGAGGGGATGGACCGTCCAGGCGGGCGCACGTTCCGCGAGAGAGGTGGGACACGTGGACAGCAATGTCTCCGGGCCGAAGGTCGTGGTCGGTGTCGACGGTTCGCCGTCCTCGTACGCGGCGCTGCGCTGGGCCGTGCGCTACGCGGACCTCGTCGGCGCCACCGTGGACGTCGTCACCGCGTGGGAGCTGCCGGGCCTGTACGGCTGGTCGGGGCCCGCGGTGGACATGGACGTCGACCGGGACGAGGCCCGGGAGCGGATGCGGCAGGAACTCACCGACGTGCTCGGCGCGGACGCGGCCGGCTCGGTGCGGACCCACGTGGTGCACGGCAACCCCGCCGATGTGCTGCTGCGGGCCGCCGAGGGCGCCGAGGCGCTGGTCGTCGGCAGCCGGGGCCGGGGCGGCTTCACCCGGGCCCTGCTCGGTTCCGTCGGCCAGCACGTGACACAGCACGCGACCTGCCCGGTCGTACTGGTGCGCCCCGAGCCGAAGTAGGACCGGCCGGGGGCGGTCACTCGGTGGCGACGCCCTGCCCGGCCACCGCGCCACGGCCGTCCGGCGGCAGATCGAACCGCACGTCGACCACGCCCTCCACGGCCCTGACCAGCCGGGCGGCCACGGGGACCAGGGCGGTGTCGCGCACCCGGCCGACGAGCGTCACCACCCCGTCCTCGACCACCACGTGCAGGGACGAGGCCGGCGGCGGGAAGAGGTAGGACACGATCTCGCGCCGGACCTGCTCGGCGATGTCCTCGTCCCCGCGCAGAAAGACCTTCAGCAGGTCGGCGCGGCTCACCACGCCCTGCAGCAGCCCGAGTTCGTCGACCACCGGCAGCCGCTTCACCGCGGCCCGCGCCATCACGCGGGCGGCCTCCGCGAGGGTGGCGTCCGCCCGTACGGTCACGGCGGGCGAGGACATCAGGTCCCCGGCGCTGAGCGCGCCGGCCTTGGCCAGGTCGGCGGGGCGGCGCAGCCGCGTGTACTCCTCGGCGGGGTCGTCCCGCAGTTCCTCCGTGGGCAGCAGGTCGGCCTCGGAGACCACACCCACGACCCGGCCCTCGCCCTCGATCACCGGCAGGGCGCTGACCCGCCAGTCCTGCATCATCTCCACGATCTCCTTGAACGGCGCCCGGCGGCCGACGGCGGCGACCGTGTGCGTCATGACGTCGCTGACGATGTGCGGGGTGCCGTACATGGGGACTCCAAGGGGGGACTTGGCTTCGGCGGCGGATCCGGCGGCGGGCCGGGTCCTAGGGCAGTCGCGAGTGCACGTCGAAGACGCCCCCGAGACCCGTGAGGCGCAGCATGCGCAGGAAACCCGTGCTGTCGTCGGCGACCAGCCGCAGCCGGCCCCGGCGGGCCAGCGTCCGGTTCCGGGTCCGGCACAGGACGCCCAGCCCGGTGCAGTCGATGAAGGTGGCCGGCCTGAGGTCGAGCACCAGATCGGGGCGCGGGCCCGCGGTGAGCGTGTCGAGCCGTTCCGCCAGCGCGTCCACGGACAGCAGGTCGATCTCCCCGTTCACGGCCACGACGGTCGCGCCGTCGGCCTCGCGGAGCGCGGAGGCCGGGCTGGGCATCGTGTGGTTCTCGGACATACAACGAGACAAACGCCTGCGGGGGTGTCCGCGGAAGGGCCGGTCGGCCCCATCCCGTGGCCGACAGGGCCCGCGGGGTGCGGTACGGGCATCGCGCGGCGTGAGGACGGCGCCCTCCGGGGGGCTGAAACAGGGCGGCCCGGCGGGGGCGAGGGGCCGGGACGGGCGCCCTCCGGCCGGTGGCGAGGGCCGGTCGGCCCCATGCGCGGGCCCCGAGTACCGCACAAGCTGGACATGTGCGGCACTTCCGGCAGTGTGCCGGAGTCCGGCCGGCGCCCGCGTGCCTGCCGGACGCCCTGGTCCCGCGGCAGACCGAAGAGGTGAGGAGCGTCATGAAGGGCTATGTCTTCCACGGTCCCGGGCAGGCCTCCTGGCAGGACGTCCCGGACCCGGCGATCAAGGAGCCGACCGACGCGATCGTGCGGGTCGGTGCCGTCACCATCTGCGGGACGGATCTGCACATCCTCAAGGGCGACGTGCCCGAGGTACGCCCCGGCACGGTGCTCGGCCACGAGGCGGTCGGCGAGGTCGTCGAGGTCGGCAGCGACGTGAACACCGTGCGGCCCGGTGACCGGGTGCTGCTCTCCTGCATCAGCTCCTGCGGCCGGTGCCGATTCTGCCGGGACGGCGCCTACGGCCAGTGCCGCGGCGGCGGGGGCTGGATCCTCGGCCACCTGATCGACGGCACCCAGGCCGAGTACGTCCGCGTGCCCTACGCCGACCTGTCCGTGCACCCGCTGCCCGGCGCGGTCCGCAGCGAGGACGCGGTACTGCTGGCGGACATCTTCCCGACCTCCTACGAGGTCGGCGTCCTCAACGGGCGGGTCCGTCCCGGTGACACCGTCGCCGTCGTCGGCGCCGGCCCCATCGGACTCGCGGCGATCATCACGGCACACCTGTTCTCGCCCGAGCGGATCATCGCCGTCGACCTGGCGCCGGCCCGGCTCGAGGCGGCCAGGCGGTTCGGCGCCGACGCGGTGGCCGACGTGCACGAGGCACCGCGGCAACTGGTGGCCGACCTGACCGACGGGCTGGGCGCGGACGTGGTCATCGAGGCGGTCGGCGTCCCCGAGAGCTTCGAACTGTGCACCCGCATGGTCCGCCCCGGCGGGCACGTCGCCAACATCGGCGTGCACGGCCGGCCCGCGACCCTGCACCTCGAGGACCTGTGGATCAGGAACGTGACCATCACCACCGGCCTGGTGGACACCTACTCCACCCCGACCCTGCTGCGGATGGCCGCCGCGGGCCGGCTGCCGACCGGCCGACTGGTCACGCACACCTTCCCGTTGCAGCAGATGGAGGAGGCGTACGACATCTTCTCCCGGGCCGGCGAGACCGGCGCGCTCAAGGTGGTTCTCGGCGGGGAGCAGCACGCGGAACTGGCCGTCCCCGCGGCCTGACCGAGCAGCGAGAAGGAGGCGAACGACCATGACCGGCAGGACAGGAGCGAGGACGGCGGCCCCCTCCGGGGAAGCGGTGACCGACACGCCCGCGGAGATGGACACCCGTACGGCGCTGGGCGACCTCGGCCGGCGGCTGGCCGCCCGGCGGCTGCAGCTCGGCCTGACCCGGCGGCAGGCGGCGACCCGCGCCGGGATGGCGGCCAGCTATCTCAGGTACTTGGAGGAGCACCCCGGCGCCGCGCCGGGCACCGGTGCCCTGATGAACCTGGCCAAGGCGCTGGAGACCACCGTCACCGAACTCACCGGCGGCGGCGTCGACCTGCCGCCCGGCACCGGACAGGCCGGGCGCGCACCGGAGTTCAGCAAACTGCGTCCCAGCGAGTGCCGGACGCTGCTGGCCATGCACGGCGTGGGGCGGCTCGCGGTGCCCACGCCGTCGGGGCCGGTGATCGTGCCGGTCAACTACACCGTCGTGGACGGCGCGATCGTCTTCCGGACCGCGCGCGGCGCCACCCCCTCCCTGGCCGCGGGACTCCAGGTGGCGTTCGAGGTGGACCGCATCGACGACGCGTTCAGCCAGGGCTGGAGCGTCCTGGTGCGCGGGCCCGCCCGCGCCGTCACGGACCGGCACGAGCAGCAACGGCTGGCGGAGCGGGCGTACAGCATGCCCTGGGCCGGCGGCCCCCGGAGCGTGTGGGTGCGCATAGATCCCTTCACCATCACCGGACGCCGGATCACCGTGTGAGGCGGTCCGGCGCCGGGGCCACGGGCTGCTGCGCCGGGAGCGGGACGACGGAGCGACACCGCGGGGGATCGGTGCCGCTCCTGCGTTCACTGTCGTCCACGCCGCGCCCCGGCCGTAGTGCCGATGGGCCCCGATGGGGGGCCACAGGTCCCTCGGAGTACGTGGCCGGCCGTGGTCCGGGCCGCTTCGCCCCCGGGAACGGGCCACTCGGCCCATCCCCCCGGGCGGGGCGGTGGCCGCACGCTGGGAGTGTCCCAGGAAGGGATCCCCAGGAAGGGGTCCCCAGGACGGGATCCGAGCTCCCGGGAGGGCGCCATGAACGGCACTCCGACCGTCGTTGACGACGTGATGACCCGCACGGTCGTGGCCCTGCGCACCGGCGCGGCCTTCAAGGAGATCGTGCGGGCGATGCAGGAGTGGCGGGTGAGCGCCCTCCCCGTGCTGGACGCCGACGGCCGGGTCGTGGGGGTGGTCTCCGAGGCCGATCTGCTGCCCAAGGAGGAGTACCGCGAGGGCGACCCGGACCGGTCCGCACAGGTGCGGCACCTCGCCGACCTCCGCAAGGCGGACGCGGTGACCGCGGCGGAGCTGATGACCTCCCCGGCCGTCACCGTGCCGCCCGAGGCCGCCCTCGCCCACGCGGCGCGCGTCATGGCCCGCCGCGGGGTCAAGCGCCTGCCGGTCGTCGGCCACGACGGCACCCTCAAGGGCGTGGTCAGCCGGTCCGACCTGCTGAAGGTGTTCCTCCGCACCGACGAGGACATCGCCGAGGACGTCGACCGGGAGGTCGTCGTGCGGCTGTTCGGCACCGCGCAGGCACCGGTGCGGGTCGAGGTGCGCGACGGCGTGGTCACCCTCACCGGGCGCGTCCACGACACCGTGCTCGTACCGCTCGCCACCCTGCTGGCCCGGTCGGTACCCGGTGTCGTGGACGTGCGCTGCGCCCTGACCGGCCCGCGCCGCCACCCGCACGCCGGTCCGGAGCTTTCGGAGCCGCGGCGGACGGCCCCCACCTGACGGCGGCCGACGGCAGGCGGAGCCGAGAGGAGGCCACCCCGATGCCGGCGAAGACACCCCGCACGAGCAAGTCCCCTGTCCGGCTGTGGCGTTGGCGGCGCAACGCGCTGCGCAGACACAGCGACGTCGTGGAGGCCTGCATCGTGCTCGGGATGTGGCTCCTCGTCGTCGCCGGCGGGGCCGTCGCGGGGCTGGTGGCGGCACGGACGGTGGACTCGGCCTTCGCCGCGCGCCGGGCCCGGTCGCCGCCGTGGTCACCGACGTCACGCCGGCTGCCCCGCCCGCCACCGCACCGCGAGCGGACGCGACGACGGCCGGGTGCGGGTCACCGTGCGCTGGACCGACGCGGACTGCTCGGTGCACCGGGCCACGGCCAGGCTGCTGCCGGGCGCCCCGGTGGGCACCCGGCTCACGGTGTGGACGGACGACGCCGACCGGGTGGTGCCGGAGCCCCTGGGCAGGACGGAGGCGGCCCTCCAGGCGGACCTGACCGACATCCTCGTCGGCCCGCTCGCCGCCGGGGCGATCTGGGCCGGCGGCCGCCTGCTGCGGGCCGCCCTCGTACGCCGCCGCCTGAACGAATGGGCCGAGGAGTGGAAACGAGTCGGCCCCGAGTGGCGCGACCTCAGCGGCGGGCGAGGGTGAGGACGCCGGCGTGTCGCCCCGTGAGGGGCGACGGTCGTCGGCGTCAGCGCCGGCGGAGGGCGAGGGCGAGGGGGGCGTCAGTCGTCGGCCGAGGTGAGGTGGCAGTCCACGCCCACCACGCCCTCGACGGCCCGGACCATGCCGACCGCCAGGGGGATGCGGGTCGCGTCGGTGACGCGGCCGGTCAGGGTGGCCACGCCGTCCGAGACCGTGATGTGCACGGGCTCGACCGGGGCCGGGAAGAGGACGTCGACGACGTCGCGCCGGATCTCGTCGGCGAGGTCGTCGTCCGGGCGCAGGAACACCTTGAGCAGGTCCGAGCGGCTGACGACGCCTTCGAGTACGCCCTCGGCGTTCACCACGGGCAGCCGCTTGACGTGCCGCAGGGCCATGATCCGTGCCGCCTCGGCGAGCGTGGCGTCGGCGTGCACGGTGACGGCCGGGGCGCTCATCACCTCGTCCGCCGAAACCGCGCCGGCCTTGGCCATGTCGGGCAGCCGGCGCAACTGGGTGCGCCGGTCCGGATCGCTGTCCCGGAACTCCTCCTTGGGCAGCAGATCGGCCTCGGAGACCACGCCGATCACCCGTCCGTCGCCCTCCAGCACGGGCAGCGCGCTGACCTTCCACTGCTCCATGCGCTCGACGATGTCCTTGAACGGGGCCTTGCGGCCCACCGCGACGACGGCACGCGTCATCACGTCGCCCACCCGGTACGGGCTGCCTGCCATGATGTCCTCCTCGCCGGGCCGGGTGCTCACACCAGGCCGCCGCTGCCGTAGGGGGCGTAGAGGTCGAGCAGCCGGATCCGGGACGCGTGCAGCCGCTGAGCGACCACCCGCCCGACCCAGACCGCGATCGCCCGGCCGAACTCCGGGTCCTCGGCGCACATCTCCAGGACGGTCCCGGCGTCGAACTCCCAGGCCCGTACGGGGCTCAGCGCCTCGGCGCCCAGCTGCCAGATGTGCGGCGGGAAGTGCCAGGACCAGCCGACCAGATCGCCGTGGCCGAGCGACTCGATGACGGCGGGACGGCGGCCGGGCACCCGGAGATCCAGGGCCACGGTGCCGGTGCGCACGATCCAGAAGCGGTCGGCCCGCCGGCCCTCCTCGAACAGGCGGATACCGCTGTCGAACGAGACCTCGCGGGCGGCCCGCATCAGGCGTTCACGGTGTTCGGCGGGCAGAGCCGCGTTCAAGGTGGTGGTGGCGGAGGTCATGGCACCGGCTCCCTTCCTGGCGTCTGCTGCCAGAGTGGGCCTCCCGTGCCCCTGGCACCACGGGCCGCTCGGGCCCGAACGGGGGCCCTTCGGCCCAGGCACCGAAGGCCGGGAAGGACGCATGACCGGGTGGGTGCGTGACGGACGGGAAGGACGCCATCCGCTTCTCGTGGATCCTGATTGCGCGGTGCACGGCCGTCAGCCGCTTCTCCGCGTCTCCAAGGAGTCCTTCCCGCTACCTCCAGCACACCACGGGAAACGCCCGTCCACCAGTAGTGTCCTGCCGCCGGCCCCCGTCAGCCACCTCAGTCCCTCCAGCCCCTCCTCAGTCCCCGGACAGGTCGAGCAGGACCTTGGAGGCGACCGTGCGGTCCTGGGCCACGGCGAACGCGGCGGCGGACTGCTCCAGCGGGAAGACATGGGTGACGGCGGGTTCCACGTGCAGGCCCTGGGCCAGCAGCGCCAGCGCCTCGTCGAACTCGGTGTCGAACCGGAAGGCCCCGCGCAGCTCCAGCTCCCGCGTCACGGCGACGTTGCCGAGCAGCCCGACCTCGCCCGGCGGCAGCAGCCCCAGCAGTACGACGACGCCGCCCCGGCGCACCCGCTCCACGCAGCTGCGCAGCCCCGCCGGCGCGCCGGACGCCTCGACGGCGACGTCGAACCCGGCGGACCAGGCCGGATCACCGGACCGGTCCGCGCGCACCGTGGCGGTGGCGCCCATCGCCGTGGCGATCCGCAGCGGCTCCTCGTGCAGATCGCTGACGACGACCTCGGCGGCCCCGGCGTGCCGCAGCGCCGCCACGACCAGGCAGCCGATCGGCCCGGCGCCGGTGACCAGGACCCGACTGCCCCGCACCTCGCCCGCCCGGCGCACGGCGTGCAGCGCCACCGACAGCGGCTCGGCGAGCACCGCGCGGCGCAGGCTCAGCCCGGGCGGCAGCGCCCGGACCTGCTCGGCGGGCACGCTGATGAGCTGGGCGAAGCCGCCCTGCACGTGCGGGGTGTGGGCGGCGCTGCCCAGGTAGCGGGTGTGACCGCAGATGTTGCGCCTGCCGCGCGCGCACTCCTCGCAGGTGCCGCAGGGGGTGGCGGGATGGATCGCGACGGGGGTGCCCGGCGCCGGCCCGTCCGGGGCGCCGGTGCCGGGTCCGAGGTCCGCGACACGGCCGACCACCTCGTGCCCGAGCACCATCGGCTCACGCAGCGCGAAGTCACCCACCCGGCCACGGTGGTGGTAGTGCAGATCGGATCCGCAGATTCCGCCGAGGGCGACGGCGACCGCGATCTCACCCGGTCCCGGGCCGGTGAACGGCCGCTCCTCGATCCGCAGATCGCCGGCTCCGTGGACGACACAGGCTCGCATGGTCAGGGGCTCCTTCACGGTCACAGGACGGAGAGCATGCCGCCGTCGACGTACAGCAGCTGCCCGTTGACGAAGTCGGAGGCGGGGGAGGACAGGAAGAGCAGGGCGCCGACGAGGTCCTCGACGTCGCCCCAGCGGCCGGCCGGGGTACGACCGCGCACCCAGGCGCTGAACTCCTCGTCGGCGACCAGCGCGGAGGTCAGCTCGGTGTCGAAGTAGCCGGGACCGATGCCGTTGACCTGGATGCCGTGCGGTCCGAGGTCGGCGCACATGCCCTTGGTCAGCATCTTCAGGCCGCCCTTGGTGGCGGAGTAGGGCGCGATGCCGGGGCGTACCACCTCGCTCTGCAGCGAGCAGATGTTGACGATCTTGCCGTGCCCCCGCGGCACCATGCGCCGGGCGACCTCGCGGCCGACCAGGAAGGCGCTGGTGAGGTTGGTGTCCAGCAGGCCGTGCCAGTCCTCGTCGGTGAAGTCCAGCAGGGGCGCGCGGCGCTGTGCCCCGGTGTTGTTCACCAGGACGCCGATCGGCCCCGCCTCGTCCTCGATCCGGGCGACGGCGACGGCGACCGCGGCCGAGTCGGTGACGTCGAACGCCTCCGCGACGACCGCGTCCCCGAACTCCGCCGCCAGCTCCGCGCGGGCCGACCCCAGCGCCGCCGCGTCACGGCCGTTGAGGACGACGGTGCAGCCCGCCTCCAGCAGACCCCTGGCCAGGGCCTTGCCGATACCGCGACTCGACCCGGTGACCAGGGCCACCTTGCCGGTGACGTCGAAAAGGGGATGGCTCATGTGTGTCGTCCTCCAGGTGGCCTCGACCGCGATCCAACAGCACGTCTTTCCATTGAGCGGAAAGATTGTCTGCTCAACGGAAAGCATCGTGGGCTGGTCCGAGGATCAATGTCAACCACTGAATGAAATCGCTTTCCACCCAATGGAAAATTGGGTACCTTTGCCTCTGTGACCTCCAGTGACTCCAACGACTCCAGTACGGCCCCGGCGGACGTCGTGGGCCGGGCGATCCGGCTGCTCGTCCTGGTCGGTGAGCACGCACACGGCAGCACCCTGTCCGCGCTGGCCCGCGAGAGCGGCGTCCCGATCAGTACGGCGCACCGGCTCCTCAACACGCTGCGCCGCGAGGGCCTGGTGGAGTTCGAGCCCGACGGCAAGCGCTACAAGCCGGGCCTCAGGCTGTTCCAGCTCGGCCAGCAGGCGGGGCAGGCCCACGGGTTCGCCGGCACCGCCCTGCCCGTCATGCGGGGCGTGACCCGGCAGACCGAGGAAGCCACCCTGATGTCGGTGCTCGACGGCACCCGGCACCTGTACGTGCACTACGTCGACGGGCCCCTCCCGGTCGGCGTCCGCAGCGAGCCCGGCCGGCACGGACCGCTGCACTGCACCTCGATGGGCAAGGTGCTGATGGCCTTCGCCCCCGACGACGTACGCGCCGACCTGCTGGACCGCGTCGAGCTGACACCGCACGGGCCGAACAGCATCACCGACCGCGACGTCCTGCGCGCGGAGGTCGCCCGCGCCGCCGACCTCGGCTACGCCACCGTCGACGAGGAGCACCACGCCGGGCTGCGCGCCGTGGCCGTGCCGATCCTGCGCCCGGACGGCGGCCTCTACGGCGCCCTGTCCACCGCCGCCCCCGCGTTCCGACGCGGCGTGGACGATCTGGTCGCCTTCGTCCCCGTGCTGCGGGCGGCCGCCGCGGAGCTGGGGGTCCGCCTGCCCGCCCGCTGAGCCGGGCGCGTGCATCCGGCTCTGGACGGCGGTGAGACCCCGAGTTAGTCTTCCTGTCCAGAGTTGGATTCTCAGTCCAGATTCCGAGGTGGACGCCTATGGACCACGTCATGGACGGCGCAGAGCCGGACCCCCGCACCGGCGCGGCGGCGTTTCCGGCCGCCGAGGCGGACGAACACCTCATCGGTGAGGCGGAGAAGATCGCCGTAGCCCTCGGGCGCATGTTCCCCGGCCTGTGCGAAGTGGTCCTGCACGACCTGCGCGACCCACGGCACGCCATCCGGACGATCGAGAACAACCTTTCGGGCCGCCGGACCGGGGACTCCGCGACCGAGTTGGGCCTGGCCCGGATCGCCGACCCGGAGTACCCCAGCGTCATCCAGAACTACCCCAACCGGTTCCCCGACGGCCGCCCGGCGAAGAGCACCTCCATCGGTATCAAGAACGCCGCCGGCGAGTACATCGCCGCCCTCTGCCTGAACCTCGACGTCTCCGTGCTCTCACCCGTCACGCTCGCCCTGTCCAACCTCGTCGCCACCGGCACCGAACACCGCGAGCAGCCGCTGGAGACTCTGCGCGACCGCAACGCCCGCGAGCTGCGCCGGGCGGTCGAGGCGCTCGCCGCCGAGCGCGGCGGGACACCGCGCTCGCTGAGCCGGGAGGCCAAGAAGGCGCTCGTACGGCACCTGCAGGCGGAGGGCTACTTCGACTCGCGCGACGCCGCCCGGATCATCGCCGACCTGCTCGGCGTGTCCCGCGCCACCGTCTACAACTACACCAGGTGAGAGGCCGCCCATGACCGCCGCGGACCGCCGCACGGGGGAGTGCCGGCACGCCCCCGAGGACACCGGTGCTCACCCGCTCGGCGACGTCCTCACCGGCCGGTCCCGGACGCCCGACGCACACGACATCACCGTCTTCGACAGCTCCGGCATCGGCCTGCAAGACCTCCACCTGGGCCTGGCCCTGCTGAAGAAGACGGACATCAGCCTGTGACCACCACCCCGCCGCCCGCCCCCGCCCGGACCCTGGCCGACCCCGACACCCCCTTCGCGGTCGTCGACGCGAACCGGGTGCGGCGCAATGTCGAGCGGCTCGCCCGGCGCGCCGACCGCCTCGGCGTCACCCTGCGCCCGCACGTCAAGACGGCCAAGAGCCTGGACGTCGCCGCGCTCCTGCACGACGGCACACCCGGCCCCGTCACCGTCTCCACCCTCGCCGAGGCCGAGGCGTTCGCCGACGGCGGCCACACCGACATCACCTACGCCGTCGGCATCGACCCGCACAAGCTGCCCCGGGTGATCGCCCTGCTGCGCCGCGGCGTCACCCTGCGCGTGCTGCTCGACAGCGCCGCACAGGCGGCGTCCGTGGCCGAAGCGGCCAGGGAGGCGGGCATCGCCGTCCCAGCCCAGATCGAGATCGACTGCGACGGCCACCGCGGCGGCCTGCGCCCCGACGCGCCGGAACTCGTCGGCATCGGCCGCGTCCTGCACGAAGCGGGCTGCCTCGACGGAGTCCTGACCCACGCGGGGGAGTCCTACTTCGCCCACACCGCCGAGGAGCGGCGCCGGGCGGCGGAGCGGGAACGCGACGCCGCCGTCACGGCGGCCGGGCGGCTGCGCGCCGCCGGCCTGCCCGTGCCAGTCGTCAGCGTCGGCTCCACCCCCACCGCCCACGCCGCCGAGGACCTCACCGGCGTCACCGAACTGCGCGCCGGGAACTACGTCTTCTTCGACCTCGTGATGGCCGGTCTCGGCGTCTGCGACCTGGACGACCTCGCCCTGTCGGTCGTGGTCACCGTCATCGGACACCGCCCCGAGTTCGGCTGGATCCTCACCGACGGCGGCTGGATGGCCATGTCACGGGACCGCGGCACCTCCGCCCAGCCCCAGGACCAGGGCTACGGACTGGTCGCCGACCTCGACGGACGGCTCGTCCCCGGGCTCGTCATGACCGCCGCCAGCCAGGAGCACGGCACCCTCACCGCCCGCGACGGCGCCCGTCTGCCCGACCTGCCCATCGGCACCCGCCTGCGCGTCCTGCCCAACCACGCCTGCGCCACCGCCGCCCAGCACCACGGTTACCACGTCGTCGACGGCACCCGGCCCGCCCGGCCCGCGCCCGCGGTCCAGACGGTCTGGAACCGCGTCGCCGGCTGGTGAACCGCACCCCGCCGGCCGCCTCCACCGGCCACCGCCCCGCCCGTCACCCCCGCCCGCTCCTGCCGTAAGGAACCACCATGGCCGCCGCATCACCCGTATCGTTCGACGACGTCCGGGCAGCAGCCGCACGCCTCCGGGGCATCGCCCACCGCACCCCCGTCCTCACCTCCCGCACGCTGAACTCGGCCGTCGGCGCCGAGGTGTTCGTCAAGTGCGAGAACTTCCAGCGGGTCGGCGCCTTCAAGTTCCGCGGCGCCTACAACGCCGCCGCCCAGCTCTCGCCCGGGCAGCTCGCCAAGGGCATCGCCGCCTACTCCTCCGGCAACCACGCCCAGGCGACCGCGCTGGCCGCCCGTGAACTGGGCACCAGCGCCGTCATCCTGATGCCCGAGGACGCCCCCCGCTCCAAGCTGGCGGCCACCGCCGGGTACGGCGCCGAGGTCGTCACCTACGACCGCTACGCGCAGGACCGCACCGCGCTCGGCGAGGCCCTGGCCGAGGACCGCGGCCTGGCCCTGATCCCGCCCTACGACCACCCGCACGTCATCGCCGGCCAGGGCACCGCGGCCCTCGAACTCCTGGAGGACACGGGAGAGCTCGACGCCCTCCTGGTGCCGGTCGGCGGCGGCGGCCTCATCGCCGGCAGCGCGACCGCGGCCAAGGCGCTGCACCCCGGTATCCGCGTGATCGGCGTGGAGCCGGAGGAGGGCGACGACACCCGGCTCTCCCTGGCCAGCGGCGCGCGCGTCACCATCCCCGTGCCCCGCACCATCGCCGACGGCCAGGCCCTGGCCACGCCCGGCGAGATCACCTTCCCGATCAACCAGCGGCTCGTCGACGCCGTCAGTGTCGTCAGCGACGAGGAGATCGTCCACGCCATGCGGTTCGCCTTCGAACGCCTGAAGATCGTCCTCGAACCGAGCGGCGCGAGCGCCCTGGCGGCCCTCATGGCCGGGCGCGTCGAGAACCCGCCGCGGCGGATCGGCGTCATCGCCTCCGGCGGCAACATCGACACCGAGAGGTTCGCCGGGCTCCTCGCCCGCTGACCCTGTGACTTCTCCCACCTGCTCTTGCCGCGGCGGCCGACACGTACCTACGTTCGGACGCATGTCCACCCATGGCCCCATCATTCCTGGCGAACCGGACGAACCCGTCGTGGCGGGCAAGTCCCCGGCGGACCGGCCCGGCGCCGCCGAGCCGGTCGAGTTCACCGTCGACCTCAGCTCCCACGAGATGCTCCGGCGCACGCACACCGTGGCCGCCCTCGGTGCCGGCTGGGACCCCGTCGCGGCGCTGCACGGCGAGGAGGCTGCGTACGACCTGCTGTACTCCGGCCTCGACGACGAACAGCAGCGGCTGTACGAGGAGCTGATCGCGGCCGGTGTGCTGCCGCGGCGCGGCGGCGGCGATGCTGCCGCTTGATCCGCAGGCCGACATCGGCCGTCGCGCCTGGGTGGCCTGCCCGAACTGCGACGACCGCCGCGGCTGCGCCACCTGCGAGCAGGGGCGCCCGTGCCGCGGGCACTGGCGCTACCTGCTCTCCAACAGCGGCAGCCTGCTGCATCTGCAGTGCCCGTCCTGCCGGCACGTCTGGAACCACGAGACGCACTTCGGCGCCACCCGCTCCCAGATGTGACACGGCCGGGACCCGCGGATCCGCTCAGCGGGCTCCCGTCCAGTTGTGGGCCACGTCGACGACCAGATGGCCCGACACCTGCTGGACCCGGAACGGCAGCCGGGCCCGTACGCCGAGACCCACCTGCGTCTCGCCCTCGAAGCTGCCGGCGAACCGGGTGTCCCGGAAGGTGCGGTACCCGTGCACATCCACACCCGGCAGGGTGCGGCCCACCCGCCCCGGGTACGTGACCGCGCCGGTCGCCGGGTCGTAGCTCGGCGCGCCGGCATGGACGTCCAGCACGGCCCCGCCGCCGACCGGGATCGTGTGCCCGGTGGCGCTCTGCCGGAGCCGGTCCACGTACCGGACGTAGTAGCCGACTGTGCGGCCGCCGCCCGGCACGTCGAACACCATCCGGTCGTAGCAGTCGTGCCGGCCGGTCCTGATGTTCTTCAGCGGCACCGCCCCGGTGGCCGTACCGCCCTTGGCTCCGCTGCCCCAGCCGGTCGGACAGGCCGTGGCCCGCGCGGCGGCCGCCGGAGCCGCGTCCGCGGCCGTCGCCACGCCGCCCAGTCCGGCACCCGCCAGGACGAGAGCTGTCGCTATTACCCCTGTTCTCCGCATGATGTCCCCCTTGGTCACGCCATGCTGTTATGGGATGAGACATGCGGATATGGCGAATGGTTGCACGGAGAGAGGGGGAAACTGTCGCGCGTCCGGTCAGGACTCAGGACACAGGTGGCGTCCGGTGCGGGGCGGTGGGCAGCGCGAGGTGCGCGAGGTCGCCCGGCGGCGGTGTCGTCACCGGCCACAGGGGAGCGGCATCGCCGTCGGCGAGCGCGGCGGGAGCGTCGGTGAGGTTCATGCGCTCGCGCAGCCGGCCGTAGAAGTCCATCGGGCCCAGCCGGACCGCCTTGAGCCGGCGGGGCGCGGCGTACACACCGATCCAGTCCCCGGGGTTCAGCACCCCGCGCACCTGGCCGTCGATGCTGACGGCGGCAGGCCCGGACCGTTCCAGCACGCGCAGCGCGACGGGCTCGTCCGGGGCGGCCACGACCGAGCGGTTGAACGCCATGTGCGGGGCGACCGGGGTGAAGATCAGGCCCTCCGCGCGGGGCGAGACCACCGGACCACCCGCGGCGAAGCTGTACGCCGTCGAGCCCGTGGGCGTGGCCACCAGCAGAGCGTCGGCGGAATAGGCGGCGAGCAGCCGGCCTGCGAGATAGACGCCCACCGACACCTGCCGGTCCCGGGTCAGCTTCTCCAGCACCACGTCGTTCAGCGCGACGACGTTCAGGGCGACGCCCCAGTCGTCACCGATCTCGCACTCCGCGCGCACCCGGGGCGGCGGCAGCATGGGACCGCGGCCGTAGCGCACCAGCGCCTCCATGTGCTCCGGCACCTCCAGCCGGCACGAGGCCCGCAGGGTGAGCAGCATCCGGTTCTCGACCGTGATCCGCTCCTCCCGTACGGCGTCCAGCGCGGCGCGCACCGCCGGGGCGGGAACCTCCGTCAGGAAGCCCACCCGCCCGAGGTCGACGCCCAGCACCATGGCGTCGTTCGCGGCCGCCAGCCGGGCACCGCGCAGGAACGTCCCGTCGCCGCCCAGGGTGACGATCAGGTCCGGATCGCCGGCCGAGTCCATCTCCTCCCGGGCACTGTGCCGCCCGCCCTCCTGCCACACGTCGATGTCGGCACAGGTCACGGTGTGCTCGGCGCACCACCCTCGCGCGGCGCGCGCGGCGGCCACGGCCTCCGCCCGTCCGCCGTGCACGACCAGGCCGACACGGTTCACCGTCATACCCGCCTCCCAGCGGTTCGCCCAGAAGTCCATCCTCGCCGGGATTCCCGGCGGGCACCTCCCGCGCCGGCCGGCCATGGCCCGGCCCTCCCGGGCGCGGCCGGTCCGCGCACCCGGTGCCGGGCGGCTCCCCGGGCCGGGTTCCGTGCCGGTCCGACCCCGTTACCGTCACCGCCGTGTCACAGGTGGAGCGGCGCGGAACCCCTGCTCAGGCCGCTCTGTCTGGGTGAGTGAGCACCGGCGCCGAGCCGGTCGACCTGAGCACTTCGAACCATCGGGGGATCCCATGCCGTACCGCAGCACCGTCCGGGTCACCACATCCGCCGCCGCCGTCATCGCGGCCGCCCTGTCACTGACGGCATGCCAGTCCGGCGGCGACGAGCCGGCCGCCGGGGCGTCCCGGACACCGGCGACGTCCGCCGCCTCCCCCACCGCGTCCGCCGGAACCGCCTCGACGCCCACGAGCCCGCCGCCCGCGGCCTCCCGGCCCGCCGGGGGCGGCACGCCGGCCGCCACCGCGGCTACCGCCTCGCCGGTGTCCCGCACCTCGGCGAAGCCCGCGCCGCCGTGCCCGGCGACGGCCCTTAAGACCAGGGCCTACCAGGCCGCCGACCGCCCGGACGGCACGGGCACCGGTGCGGCGGTCGTGGAGTTCACCAACGCCTCCGGCGGGGCCTGTGTGCTGCGGGGCCACCCCTCGGTGGCCGGGGCGGGCAACGGCTCGCCCGAGCACAACACCCCGCTGTCGGTCACCCCGCAGGGCACCGCGTCGAGCGTGCGGCTAGCACCGGGCGGCAAGGCGTGGGTGAAGCTGACCTTCGTACAGGTGCAGGGCGAGGGCGACGGCTACTGCGCCTCCGGTGCGAAGCCCGCCGCCTTCCCGACGCTGGTGGTCGGCCTGCCCGGTGCGGGAGCGCACCAGGTCGCGCTGGACGACGGTGTGTTCGCCGAGTGCGACAACAAGGTCACGGCGACCGCGGTGGCGTCCGTCAAGCCGGTCTGACCGTCCCCGCCGCGCCGTCCGTTTCCCCGCGGCACGGCCGAGGACCCCGGCGGCCGACGCGGGAGCGGGCCGCGGCGGCCGGTTCCGTACCCTGGCGGCATGCGCATGCGCCCCACCCTGAGCTGGACCCCCGCGGAGGACCTGCCGCCGGGCACCACGGACCTGGAACCGGTCGCCGACGCGCTGAGCACCGGCGGAGTGCTGGTGCTCAGCGGGGCCGGCATCTCCACGGAATCGGGCATCCCCGACTACCGGGGCGAGGGCGGCAGCCTGAGCCGGCACACCCCGATGACCTACCAGGAGTTCACCGGCGACGCCCAGGCCAGGCGCCGTTACTGGGCGCGCAGCCACCTCGGCTGGCGCACCTTCGGCCGCGCGCGGCCCAACGCCGGGCACCGGGCCGTGGCCGCCTTCGAACGGCACGGTCTGCTCGCGGGCGTGATCACCCAGAACGTCGACCGCCTGCACCAGGCCGCCGGCACCGGGAACGTCGTGGAACTCCACGGCAGCCTCGACCGGGTCGTCTGCCTCACCTGCGGCACCTTCGGCCCGCGTCGCGAACTCGCCCGGCGCCTGGAGGAGGCCAACCCGGGCTTCGATCCGGTTGCCGCCGGCATCAACCCGGACGGAGACGCCGACCTGACCGACGACCAGGTCGGCGACTTCCGCGTCCTGCCCTGCACGGTCTGCGGCGGCATCCTCAAGCCGGACGTCGTGTTCTTCGGCGAGGCCGTTGCGCCGGAGCGGGTCGAGCACTGCCGCACCCTGGTCCGCGAGGCCGCCTCGCTGCTGGTCCTCGGCTCCTCCCTGACGGTGATGTCCGGCCTCCGGTTCGTCCGTCAGGCGGCCCAGTCCGGGAAGCCGGTGCTGATCATCAACCGGGACGTCACCCGGGGCGACCGCCACGCCCGCACCCGCGTCGCGCTCCCCCTGGGAGCGGCCCTGACCAGGGTGGCGGGGCGGCTCGGCATCCCCCTCGACGGGCAGGCCGAGGACTTGGCGAAGTCCTGAGCCGCCGAGTACGGCGGCCGGTGCCACCGCACCCACGGCGCCCTACGGGCGGCGCGCCACCCTCGGGCACCGGGCACCGGGACCGCGCCGTGTACCGGGCCGTGTCCTAGGAAGCGCGGGCCGTCGTGGTGGACACGGCGGTCCGGGCCGCCCGTTCCACCAGCGAGACGCCGTCCTTCATCGTCTTGTTGCCGTCGGACAGGACCGCGACGAGGTAGTGGTGCCCGCCGGCCGTGATCCGGCCGACGCTGTTGACGTCCCACAGGTCGGTGGTGTCGCGCTGCAGCCAGCCGTTCTTCAGGGCCCATCCGGAGCGGCCGGCCGCCGAGACGCCCCAGGACTGGTCGTCGGCGACATGGCTCATCAGCGAGCGGATGTAGGCGCGGGGCGCCGCGTCGAGCGCCGGCCGGGAGCTCTTCTTCGTGGCTTGCCCGGTGTCGAACACCGCGCGCAGCAGCCGTATCTGGTCGGCGGACGTGGTCCGGGTCAGCCCCCACTTGCCGCCGGGGCCGCCCTCGGTCTCGGTCAGCCCCAGCCGCTTGTTCGCCGCCTTGAGACCAGGGGCGAGGCCGATGCGGCGCCACAGGGCGTTCGCCGCCGCGTTGTCGCTGTGCTCGATCATCTTCTTGGTCTGCGCGCGCTCCTCGGTGGTCAGCGCACGCCCCGAGTCCTGTGCCTTGAGCAGCAGCGCGGCGAGGATGTCGACCTTGACGATGCTGGCCGTGTCGTAGGGGGTGCCCTCGCCGAACACGGCGGGCGCGTGGCCCGGACGGTCCAGATCGAGGACCGCGGCGCTCACCCGTGCCTTGCCGTGCGCCCCGACCGACGCGGGGAAGTCCGCCGGGCCGGCGGCGGCCCGCCCGGCAGCGGGGGCCGCCGAGGCGGCGGACGTCAGCAGCGTCGCCGCGGCGGCCGCGAGCGCGCCGCAGGCGGCCGCGCGCTTGCCCGGACGCGGGAAGGGGGAGGTTCGGAACGGCATGGTGGCAGGCCTCGGCGGTGCGGGGAACAGGAACACGGACTTGCGAACGTAGCCAGAACGCCCGCTCCGTGAAGTGACCGCTGCCACGAAAAGGCCCCTTCAGGGCGATATGTGAGCAGAGCAACAGGTTCTGGTGGGCGCAGAATGAGACCAGGGAGGCGTGACCGGTCCGGGAGGCGTCATGAGCACATCAGGCGAGTCCAGGGTGTCCGGGCTGGAGGTCCGGTCCATCGACTACGTGCCCCTGGACGAGCGGCACGGCCGGCTCTGGCACCTGGGCCCGCTGTGGTTCATGTCCAACGCGACGATCGCCACCCTGGCGGTGGGGCTGATCAGCATCACCGAGGGCGGCAACCTGATCTGGTCGCTGCTGGCCATCGTCGCCGGCACCGTCATCGGCACCTTCTTCATGGCCTTCCACTCGGCCCAGGGCCCCCAGCTCGGCCTGCCGCAGATGATCCAGTCGCGGCCCCAGTTCGGCTACGTCGGCGCCCTCCTGGTGTGGCTCTTCGCCTATGTGCAGTACGCGGGATTCAACGTCTTCAACAGCATCCTCGCCGCCGAGGCCCTGCACACCACGCTGCACGGAGGCGTCAAGCTGTGGGTGGCCGTGGTCACCGCGGTCGCGCTGGTCGTGGCGCTGGTGGGCTACGACATCATCCACAAGGCCGAACGCTTCCTGACCTACACCTTCCTCGTCGTCTTCGGCGTCTTCACCGTCGGTGTCCTGGTCTCCCTGCACTACCCGGCGGGCTCCTTCGACCTCGGCGGCTTCCGGTGGACCCCGTTCCTCGCCCAGTTCGGCGTGGTCGCCGGCTACCAGATCAGCTGGGCCATCTACGTCTCGGACTACTCCCGCTACCTGCCGCCGGACGTGACGGTCCGCAAGACCTTCTACTGGACCTACTTCGGCTCCGCGCTCGGCGGCATCTGGCTGATGGTGCTCGGCACACTGCTGGCCGCCTGGGCCGGCAAGGACTTCGAGACGATCCGGTCCATCAACGCCGCCGGCGACATGGTGTTCGACGGGTTCGGCGCGATCGTGCTGCTCTTCGCCTCCCTGGGCCTGATCTCCGTCACCGCGCTGAACATGTACGGCGGTTCACTGACCCTCATCAGCGGCCTGGACTCCATCCGGCGGGTGCGGCCCACCCTGGGCGTACGGCTGGTGACCATCGGGCTGACCGCGGTGCTCTCGCTGGTCGGCGCGCTCGCCGCGACCGCCCACTTCCTCGAGAACTTCAACGACTTCCTGCTGCTGGTGCTCTACCTGTTCATCCCGTGGACCGCGGTGAACCTCATGGACTACTACGTCGTGCGCCGCGGCCACTACGCCATCGCCGAGATCTTCAACCCGCGCGGCATCTACGGCCGTTGGGGCTGGCACGGCATCATCGCCTACCTGGTCGGCTTCGCCGTCATGGTCCCGTTCTTCTCCGTCGGGAAACTGTTCGTCGGTCCCGCCGCCGCAGCGCTCGGCGGCGCCGACATCTCGCTGTTCATCGGGCTGCCGGTCTCCGCGCTCCTGTACTGGTGGCTGACGCGCTCCGTCGACGTGGAGGCCGAGACCCGCATCGCCGAGGCCGAGGCGGAGGCACTGGAGCAGGCGGCACACGAACACCGCGAGCCCTGAGCGTCCGCACCTCGGAGCGGAGTTCGGTCGCCGCGATTTATTACCTGCGCGACGCAGGAGAACCAAGGTATGTTTCTGCGTGGCGCAACCAGTGTGCCGCGCAGTGTTCGGCATGCGCTGCCCCGCGCCCCGCCCTGAAACCCGACTGCCTTTCCCGAGGAGCCCCGCCATGCTCACCATCGCTGTCACCGGTGCGACCGGCGCCCAGGGCGGTGCCACCGCCCGCGCGCTGCTCACGGCCGGACACCATGTCCGCGCCCTCACCCGGGACCCGGCCGCACCGGCGGCCGAAGCCCTGCGCCGGCTCGGTGCCGACGTCCGCCGCGCCGACTTCGACGACCGCCCCTCCCTGGACGCGGCCCTCGCCGGCGCCGACTCCCTCTTCGCGGTGACGACCCCGTTCGGCACGGACACCACGACCGAGGTGCGCCAGGGCAGGACCCTGCTGTACGCGGCGGCGGACGCCCGTCTCGGGCACATCGTGTTCACCTCGGCGGCGCACGCCGACCGCCGCACGGGCATACCGCACTACGACAGCAAGGCCGAGATCGAGCGCGCCCTGAGGACGACGGGCGTTCCCTGGACGGTCGTCGCCCCGGCGGCCTTCATGGACAACTTCGCCTCCGGCTGGACTCTGGAGGGCCTGCGCGAGAACACCTTCGCCTGGCCCATGGCGGCCGACCGCCCCCTGACGCTCATCCCCGCCGAGGACATCGGCGCCTTCGCGGCCCTGGCGCTGACACGCCGCGCGGAGTTCAGCGGCCGCCGGATCGACATCGCCTCCGACGAACTCACCGCCGCCGGGATCGCCGCGGTCCTGACCGCCGTCACCGGCCTCCCGGTCGGGCACCACGAGGTGCCCCTGGCCCAGGTCCGCACCCATTCGCACGACCTCGCGGCGATGTTCGGGTACTTCGGCACCACCGGCCTCGACGTCGATGTCGCCGCCCTGCGCCGCGCCCATCCCGAGGTCGGCTGGCACACCTTCGCCGACTGGGCCGCCGCCCAGGACTGGCCGGCCCTGCTCACCGCGCCCGCCCGCGCCTCCTGAGCGCGAGCCTCACTCCTCGTGGGACGGCATCCAGTGGTGCTCGCAGAACCAGCGGCCGAACAGGGCGCCCCCGTACACGACGAAGCCCACCCCGATCAGCCAGGACTCGACCACCAGCACCGTCCCCACCGCCCCGTAGTTCAGCGCGTTGGTGACGATGAGCGGGGTGAAGACGAGGTACGAGAAGACGCGCAGCCCGGCCAGGCCCGCGACGGTGGCGATCGCGCCCGGCAGCAGGCGGCGCCAGTTGACCTGCCCGCCCAGCAGGAAGCGCTGGCCCCACCAGAAGAACAGCACCCCGCTCAGCACGGACACCACGATCCGCGCCGTCCCGTGCAGCGCCGGGCGGGTCTGCACCTCCTGGTAGAGGTAGCCGGTCAGCACCACGAGCCAGGTCGCCTGCCGCCACACCCGGTGCCAGGGGCCGGCCGCGAGACCCCAGACGCGCTCGTAGCCGTTCTGCACACTGCCGGCGAACGACACCCCGAACACGGCCAGCAGCACCAGGCTCAGCACACTGGTGGTGCCGATGACCTTGCGCGGCGGACTGATGATGCCGGTGAGCGCGTCGGCGGACTGGCCGGACAGGCCCATGCCGTCGGTGAGCCAGGACGCGAAACCGCCCCGGACCAGCGGATCGCCGGCGGCGACCACGATGAGCAGCGGAGCGAGCGTCACCAGGGACAGCGTGGCGAACCCCATCGCCCGGTGCATCAGTTCCAGATCCCGCCCGCGGCGGAACAGCGCGCGCACACCGAGCCACTGCCACGCGCGGTGGAGGCCGCGCCGCCACTGCCTCACGGGTCCCTCCCGTGCTCGCCGCACCCGGGCTCGTCGCCGACGGCCGTGATGTCGCCCCTGGAGCGGGCGGCACCGGTCGAGCCCCTGGTGCCATGATCCGACGAACGGAGCCGGTCCGCTCGGTCCCCTCTGGTGGGCGGCACGCTCGGCTCAGGCTGCCGGGTCCCCGTGGCCGAGGGGAATACACCGGGCGGACGGCGCCGGGAGCCCTGGACCCGGCGGTTCCGCGGGCGTCGTCAGCCGTGTGTCTCCCGCACCGTGGTGGTCACGCGTACGAGGGAGGGCCGGCGGGGAGTGGAGCCGAAACCGAAGCGCACGGGCGGTGCGACCGGCGCGAGAGTGCCCAGCTCCTGGCCCTCGAACGTGGCCGTCGCCGAGGTCAGGGCGCGCAGATCACGGGCCCCGTACCACTCGCGTCTGCCCCCGCCGGCGCTCCCGCGCGTGCGTACGCCCATCAGCAGGTGGGCGAGCGGATCGGTCACCGCCGTCCAGGCGGGTGACGCGGCCAGCGCACCCGGTACGGCCCTCAGCAGCAGCCCGGTCGCTCCGCGCCGCCCGACGGTGAAACGCAGCCGGAGCAGCGGTCCGGCCTCGACCGTCCAGCAGCGGTCGTCGTCGTGCACCCGTACGGGCGCGACCCGCACCTCGTCGAAGGTGTAGGTACTGCTGATGAACCGCGCCGTCCGCGAGGTGGGGGCCAGCAGCAGCCGGTGGCCGTCGGCCCGTTCGAGCATCACGTCGCTGAACGGGCCGAAGGGCGAGCGGACCCAGTGCCCGACCACCAGACGGGTCCCGGACGACGTCCCGACCCCCGCGATCCAGCCGTCGAAGCGCAGCGGAGCGGGCCGGGCCCGGTTCCGGGCGCGGCCGCTCATCGGCGCGGGCCGGGCGGGGGCGGCGTCATCGGACGGGTCCGTCCCGGCGTCCGCTAGACCGTGCCGCTCTCGGCGATCGTGACCTTCGCGCTCGGCGTGCCGCTGCGGCTGCCGAGCGACTCGATGCGCTTCACCAGGTCCTGGCCCTCGACGACCTCACCGAAGACGACGTGCTTGCCGTCGAGCCAGTCGGTGACGATCGTGGTGACGAAGAACTGCGAGCCATTGGTGTTCCGGCCCGCGTTCGCCATGCTCAGCAGGTACGGACGGTCGTGCTTCAGGTCGAAGTTCTCGTCCTCGAACTTCTCGCCGTAGATGCTCTTGCCACCGGTGCCGTTGCCCCGGGTGAAGTCGCCGCCCTGCAGCATGAACTGCGGGATGACGCGGTGGAACGAGGAACCGGCGTAGCCGAAGCCGTTCTGGCCGGTGGCCAGCTCGCGGAAGTTCCTGGCGGTCTTGGGGACCACGTCGTCGAACAGCTTGAAGACGATCCGGCCGGCCGGCTCGTCGTTGATCGTGATGTCGAAGTACACGTTGTCACTCATGGCGATCAACCTACCGTCGAGCGGCGTCCCGGCGCGCGGAAGGGTCCGCCTGGACGCCGGTGTCGTAGCCGGCGGCCGAGGCGACTCGGACTGCCGGCGCCTCAGGGAACCCTACCGGAACACGCGCCGTGGCATGATCGCCCCGGACGGATCCGGTGGGGGAGAGGAGGCCGTCGTGGCCGAGGGCTGGACCTGGGACGAGACCCTGTTCGCCGGCACGGCGGTCCACTACGAGCGGGGCCGGCTGCCCTACGCCCCGGCCCTGGTGCCGCGGCTGGCCGAGGTGCTCGCACTGGACGGGACCGGACGGCTCCTGGACGTGGGATGCGGGCCCGGCACGCTGACGCTGCCCCTGTCGCACCTGTTCGCCGAGGTGGTCGGCGTGGACCCCGACCCCGGGATGATCGCCGAGGCCGCACGCCGGGCCGCCGGCGGGGAGGCGGCCGGAAAGGTCCGGTGGGTACGGCTGCGGGCCGAGGGCCTGCCGGGGGGCCTCGGGACGTTCACCGTCGCGGCCTTCGCCCAGTCCTTCCACTGGATGGACCGCGACCCGGTGGCGGCCGCCGTGCACCGGATGCTCGTGCCAGGCGGGGCCCTGCTGCACGTGTCGGACATGAAGAGCGAACGGCGTGGCGTCGAGGGCCTGCCGTATCCGGCGGTGCCCTACCCGGCCGTCGTCGAACTGGTCAAGGAGTACCTGGGCCCGGTCCGCCGAGCCGGGCGCGGGGTGCTGCCGCGCGGCACTCCCAGCGGTGAGGCGGCGGTGCTGGCCCGGGCCGGGTTCCTCGGGCCCGAACGGCATGTGGTGCCCGGCGGGCAGGCGCTGGAACGCGAGGTGGACGACGTCGTCGCCTGGGTCCTCTCCCTGTCGTCCTCGGCTCCGGGGCTCTTCGGCGAGCGCCTCGGAGCCTTCGAGGCCGACCTGCGCGGGCTGCTGTGGTCCCGGTCTCGCGAAGGGCGCTTCTCCGCGCGTGTACCCGGTACCGAGGTCTTCGTCTGGCGCACGCCAGGATCGGGCCGGCCCTCCCGATGAACGCGCCATGCACGCGGTTCGTACGCGAAACGTGCGCTTGACGCTAGGGTTCGGGGTAGGAGGTGCCGCATGTCCGAGCTGTTCGACGCCATCGACGCACTGGTCGCGTCCCGGGCTCCGCTGCCGCCGCCGGCCGAACGCAGGAGGCTGCGCCAGGCCCACGGCCTCACGCTGGACGAGGTGGCCACCGCGCTGCGGGTACGGCGTGCGACCGTCAGCGGCTGGGAAGCGGGCCGGACCGAACCCCGCCCCCCGGAACGCGACGCCTACGCCCGCCTGCTGAGGCAACTCGCCGAGCTCTACCCCGCCGACACCGCGGACACCGGGGGGCTCGCGGGCGCCGCGGGGGCCGCGGATGCCGGGGGGACGGAGGGTGCTGCCGGGACCGGGCGCGCGGATGCCGGGAGGCCGGGGGGTGCTGCCGGGACCGGGCCCACGGATGCCGGCGGGCCCGAGGGCGCCGCCGATCGCGGGGCCGACGCCTCGCCGGGCCACACCGGTGGGCCTGCGCCCGCCGCCACCGCCGCCGGGGCGAGGGCAACTGCCTCAACGCCTCGACCCGCCGCTGGTCATGAGGCCGCTGCCGAGTCCGACACCGTCGTCAGCCCCGATTCCGCCGCCGCTCCCGCTCCCGCTCCCGTCCCCCGTACCGCCCCGGCGCCCGAGTCCGCCGAGCCCCGCCGGCCCGGCGGCCCGGCCCCCGCGTCCCGTGCCACCGGCGTGCCCCGGCCGGCCGGGGGTGCGCCCCGGCCACCGGTGCCGGGGAGCGGGGCGGCGACGCGTCCCGGGGTGAAGAAGGAAGCACGCTCCGCGTCCGGCGCCGATCCCTTCGCGCACGGGCCGCTGCTCGTGATCGATGCCGGTGAGGACCGGCAGGTGACCGGATACGGGGTCGGGGGCCTCGTCGTCGACGTGCCCGCCAAGTCGCTGCCCGCGCTGGTCGAATGGACGCTGGCGGAGGCCCGGCTCGGGGCCGCGCGGCTGCACGGCTCGGGCAAGGACGCCGACCCGCTCCTGGTGCTCACCGAGGCCGCGTGCCGGCGCTACGGGTTGCCGGGGACGCTGTCCCAGGAGGAGCGGCTCGCCGGGCGCCTCCCGGACGGGCACAAGGTGCTCGGGCAGCTCGACCGCGCCGACTGGCGGCTCACCAAACGGGGTTTCGGCCCCTGGGCGCGGATCTACCGCCCCGCTAAGGGCGGCCGCAGGCAGTGCGTGCAGCTCTGCCTGCCGTCCTGGGGCTCGCTCGACCCCCGGTCCTGGCGCCACGCCGCCGAGCTCGAACCGGCGGAACTGGCCCGGGTCCTCGGCACCTACGCGCGGCGGGTGATGACACCGCGCGGCTCCACCGCCGTGACCGGCCTGGAGCTGATGACCGCGCTGAACCCGCCCACCCGGGCGAGTGAACCCGACGCGCACGGCAGGCGGCACAAGGAGCACCGGCCCGGCTCGCTCGGCGAGGACCCCGTCGACTGCGCGCCGTGCGAGGCGCCCGACGGGCATCCGCTGCTCGCCGGGCTGCCCCGATTCCACCAGCGCGGCCCCGACGAGATGCTGTTCGAGGAGGCGTACGACTGGGCCCGTGAGCTGACCGACGACGAGTGCATGCGACGCCACCTGGTCGGCATCGACGTCAACCTCGCCTTCGGCGCCGCCGCCAACGGCGCGGTCGTCGGACTCGCGGCGCCCCCCGTGCACGTCACCGACCCGGAGTTCGACCCCGCGCTGCCCGGCTCCTGGCTGGTCGACCTCTCGCACGTCGACCTCTCCCACGTCCTGGTGGCCAGGCAGTGGCGGCGGCTGGAGGGCGAGTTGCTGCCCAGCCCCTTCACACCGTCCGGCGAACGCCCGTCCGGCCCCGCCTGGTACGCCACGCCGACCGTGGCGTACGCGGTGGAACTCGGCTACGAAGTCGCCCCGCTCGAAGCCTGGGTGCGCCACGACAAGGGCAGATTCCTGGACGCCTGGTACAAGCGGCTCCGGGACGCCTACGTCGCCACCATGGCGGACCTGGGCGTGACCGAGAAGCTGCCCCCGGAGCGGTTCCTGTCCGCGATGGACGGCTGCAAGGAGCACGACCCGGAGCTGGCCATCGTCCTGGACGCCGTCAAGTCCACCGTGAAGGGCGGCATCGGCAAGCTGCGCGAGCGGGCGCGCGGCGGCGGCTGGAAACCGGGACAGGCGTGGCCCGCCCTCGCACGGCCCACCTGGCGCCCCGACATCCGCGCCGCCGTCATCTCCCGCGCCCGCGTCAACATGCACCGCAAGATGCTCGCCCTGGCCGCGGCCACCGGACGCTACCCGGTGGCGGTCCTGTCCGACTGCGCCGTGTACGCGGCCGACGGCCCCTCACCGCTGGACGTCCTGCCCTACGACGCCGACGGGAAGACCGTGCCCGGCGGCTTCCGGCTCGGGGTGTCCCCGGGCATGGTCAAGCACGAGGGCACCCGGACCACCCTGTGGGCGGAGGAAGTACGCGAGAAGTACGGCGCGAACCTCAACCTCGCCCGCTACATCAAAACGGGCGAGGTAACCGCCCACGACGACGGAGAGTAGGGGAGGGGAACCGATGGAGACGGTCGGGGAAGGGCTCGACAAGGCGGTGCGCGGCGCGTTCACCCGCCCCCTCCCCAAGTCCGCTGGGGCCAGGATGCGTTACCTGGTCCGGCAGCACCGGGGCAGCACCGGACGGGTCGCCGAACTGCTCGGCATCAGCCGGCGCACCGTCGAACGGTATGTGAAGGACCAGATCCGGCATCCGAGGCCGGGCCTCGCGCAGCGCATGGAGCGCGAGGTCGCCAGGCGCTGGCAGCCCCAGATCCGCGCCAGGGCGAGGCGGACCGCGGCCACCAGCACCGGCATCGTCATCGACACCCGCGCGCGGTTCGGGTACACGGCCGCCCCCGGCTCGACGGACGACGCCCGGCTGCGCCACCTCACCCTGGCCCTGCCCCCGCGGCACGCCGCCCGCCTCTTCGAGGCGCAGGAGGCGGGGGCCGGCGAGGACCGGCTGCGGGAGATCGCCGCGGAGGCACTGGGCGAGGTCTACTTCCGCGACAGCGGCCGCCGCGCCCACGGCCTCGAGGTGGAGTTCACCGACCTCGAACACGTGGAGTTCGACCTGTAGCCCAGCCCGCCGCCGCGCGCCGAGGCCCGCCGGGGTCCTAGGGGTACGAGACCACCGTGGACGGTGTCGTCGACGTGCCCGAGGTCGGGGCCCCCGTCTCGTTGATGACGTGCTCGTACTGCCCGTTGCCGCCGAGCGAGACGACCAGCAGGTCGTGGAACTTCACGCCGGGCCGGTTCGGCGCGGAGAAGCCGTGGTGCTGCACGATGCCCGGGTCGACGTTGTAGTAGCAGTAGCTGCCCAGGCCCCAGCCCTCGTGCGCGGTGACGTTGTCGCCGACCTTGTAGGCCGCGTAGCCCTTGATGCTGCCGTTCTGCACGGCGGCCTGGTTCGGGGCGTCGTACGCCTTCTCGTTCTGGAAGAAGACCGTGCGGCCCCGCTGGCCGTTCCACTGCACGTCGTACTTGTTGAAGTGCTCCACGAACAACCCCGTGCAGAGCACGTCGTCGCCGTTGACCACCACGCCGTAGTCGGCGCGGTTGGTCTCCCACCCGACGCCGGTGCCGTGGTCGGCGCGCCACACCCAGGTGTGGTCGACGATGGTGTGCCGGTTGTTGATCACCATGCTGGTGGTCGCCTTGCCGGCCCCCGCGCCGCCGATGCGCACGAAGACGTCCTGCACCGTGGTCGGGTTGGCCGAGTGGTCCTTGGCGGCACCCGCCGGACCGATCTCCAGCAGCGACCGGGAGTTGACCGGCCCAGCGTCGACGAGGAACCCGGCGAGCCGTACACCGTCGACGTCGGCGACCTTCACGGCCGTGCTCCCGTTGTCGGGCACGATCGTGGCGTAACCGAGGCCCAGGACCACGGTGTTGGGTCGGTCGACCTGAATCGGCCGGTCCACGTGGTAGACGCCGGGCGTCAGCAGCAGGTGCAGGCCCTGCGCGAGCGCCTGGTTGAGGGTGGCCGCGCTGACGCCCGGCTTGGCGACGTAGAACCGCGACAGCGGCACGCTCGTGCCCCTCGGCGTGCCGTTGCCCCAGGTCACCCCGCGGGCGTTCGTCCGCTTCTCCGGCAGGAAGACCCGGAACTCGCTGCCGCTGACGTACAGGAACGGCTTCTCGCGGGAGACCGGGGTGGTGTCCAGCGTGGTGTACACCGGGTTCGGGAAGCCCTGTGCCGGGGCGCCCTGGACGCCGGAGAACACCAGTTCCACACGCCGTTGAGCCAGCTCCCGATGACGCTGTCGCGGGTGTACCACTGCTGCTGCGAGTAGGGCCCGACCTGGCCGTCGATCCGGCTGTCCGCGATGTAGCCGCCGCTCGCCCAGCCGTAGCCGGACGGCGCGAGGTTGAGCCCGCCCCGTACGTGCATCCGGCGGAACGGCGCCGCCTGGGCGACCGCCCACCGGTTGGTGCCGTTCACGGGGACCAGGGCCAGGTTCTCCGCCGAACGCCAGAAGTTCTGCGTGGCGTTGCCGTCGAACCAGCCCGCGTCGACCGTCACGTCACCGTTGATGGTCGTGTCGTCGGGGGACAGACCCAGGCCCGCGATGGAGGTGTAGAAGCCGAGCTGGGCGTTGAGGCCGTTGTACGTGCCGGGCTTGAACAGCAGCGCGTAGCGGCCGGTGCCGAACTGGGCCGACTCCTGCTTCGCGAAGACCTCGTTCAGCTTGGCCTGTATGCCGGGCGTCGCCGGGTCGAAGACGAGCACGTTCGGGCCGAGGTCGCCGCCACCGGGCAGGGCGCGCGGGGACCTGCGGCGCCCGGTCGCGGCGCCGGCCGGGGCGGCCGCACCGGCCAGCACCGGGACGGCCGCGGCCGCGGCGCCCAGAACGGTACGGCGGCCCACGGACGGCGAGGACGGCGAGGACGGCGAGGACGGCGAAGAAGGGGAGGTGGGGGAGGTGGGGGAGGAGGGGGGCATGCGCGGCTCTCCTGGTTCAGGAAGTGAACGATGCGGGGCATGGGAGCGCTCTCTCGACGTTGGATGCTTCATTGGCGTGAACGATGCGTCAAGAGTTACGACGGGATTTCCCCACAAGGCCGCTGAGCGACCGTCACATTCCCACCCATGCCTTCGAGAAGTGAGCGAACGGGCATCGCGGATCCTTTGGTCGATCCCCTTGACACCTCTCGTCACCGCCCCAACACTCCAGCGGTGGGAGAGCGCTCTCCCGATCCGTACGACCGTCAGCCCCCACCTCCCTCCGAGGAGTCCGTATGTCACGGAGATCGAAGGTCCTCTCGGGCGCGCTCATCACCTCCGCCCTGCTGCTGACCCCGCTCGGCCTCGGCGGAGTCGCCGCGTCCTCCACGCCGTCCGCGGCCGTCGTGCACACCGGCCACACCATGGCGCTGTCCACCGCGTCCTCGCCCGAGGACCCCGACGGGGACGGCTACATCCCGGCCAACCCCCCGGTCACCGGCGGCACCCCGTCGACGCAGAACCCCCCGCACCGCTACTTCCACGAGTTCCAGGCCAACTGCTCCGTCAGCCACACCAGGCCGGACGACCCGATCGTCCATCCGCAGCAGCCCGGCAAGTCCCACGACCACACGTTCATGGGCAACACCACCACGAACGCGAGCAGTACCACCGCGACCCTGAGCGCGGGCGGCACCACCTGCAAGGCCCCCGGTGACCGCTCCGGCTACTGGATGCCCACCCTCTACAACGGGGACAAGCCGGTCCTGCCGGTCGGACCACAGGTCATCTACTACAAGGCCGGCGTCACCGACTACACCAGCGTCCGGCCCTTCCCCAAGGGGCTGCGGTTCGTCGTCGGCAGCCCCATGCAGAGCGCCGACGAGTTCCGCCGCCACCCCGGCTTCGTCGAGGGCTGGGAGTGCGGTGACAGCTTCTTCAACACCGAGTTCCCGGCGAGCTGCCCCTCCCGGCCCGACGTCCAGCTCAACATCCGCTTCCAGGCACCCAGTTGCTGGGACGGCAGGTACCTGGACACTCCCGACCACAAGAGCCACATGGCCTACCCGGTGGTGAAGCCCGGCACCAACGACAACATCTGCCCCGCCGGCCATCCGGTGGCGCTGCCGATGATCGAGTTCAAGACGGCGTTCCCGGTCAACGGCGACATGTCGAAGGTGCGGCTGGCCAGCGGCCTGGGCCACAGCTTCCACTACGACTTCTTCAACGCCTGGGACGACCGCACGCTCAAGGCGCTGGTCGACCACTGCGTCGTCGGCGGACTCCAGTGCGATGCCCGCGGCTACGACGAGACGCACCCGGAAGCGGGCGCGGCCCTCGGCACCGACTACCGCCTCCCCTGATCCCCCCTCACACCGGAAGACCCCACACCATGACCCCACCACCCCGCACCCGCGCGCGCCGCCTGGCCGCGCCCCTCACCGCCGGCGTGCTGACCGTCGGCGCCCTCACCGCACTGCCCGCCCCACAGGCCCACGCGGCCGGCAGCGTCGTCAAGGTGACCGGCGCCCAGGGCGACTGGCAGCTCACCGTCGACGGCAAGCCGTACCAGATCAAGGGCCTCACCTGGGGGCCGTCCATCGCCGACGCCGACAGGTACATGCCCGACCTGAAGTCGATGGGCGTCAATACCATCCGCACCTGGGGCACCGACGCCTCCAGCAAGCCGCTGTTCGACTCCGCCGCCGCGCACGGCGTCAAGGTCATCGCCGGGTTCTGGCTGCAGCCCGGCGGTGGACCGGGCAGCGGCGGCTGCGTGAACTACCGGACGGACACCGCCTACAAGAACCAGATGCTGGACGAGTTCCCCAAGTGGGTCCAGACCTACAAGGACAACCCCGGCGTCCTCATGTGGGACGTCGGCAACGAGTCGGTGCTCGGCCTGCAGAACTGCTACGGCGGAGCCGAGTTGGAACGGCAGCGCGACGCCTACACCTCCTTCGTGAACGACGTGGCGAAACGGATCCACGCCGTCGACCCCGGCCACCCGGTGACCTCCACCGACGCCTGGGTCGGCGCCTGGCCGTACTTCAAGAAGAACGCACCCGACCTCGACCTGTACGCCGTCAACTCCTACAACGCGGTCTGCGACGTCAGATCCGCCTGGGAGAAGGGTGGTTACACCAAGCCGTACATCATCACCGAGACCGGGCCGGCCGGTGAGTGGGAGGTGCCCGACGACGCCAACGGGGTGCCCCTGGAGCCGGGCGACCGCGCCAAGGCCGACGGGTACACCCGGGCCTGGGGCTGCGTCACCGGGCACCGGGGAGTCGCCCTCGGCGCCACGATGTTCCACTACGGCACCGAGTACGACTTCGGCGGCATCTGGTTCAACCTGCTGCCCGCCGGCCAGAAGCGGCTGTCGTACTACGCGGTCAAGCGGGCCTACGGCGGCGACACCTCCCACGACAACACCCCGCCGGCCGTCTCCGATTTCACCGTCGAGGGCGACGCGGGCCGGGTGCAGGCGGGCCGCGACCTGACCCTCGCCGTCCGGGCCACCGACCCGGACGGGGACGCGCTCTCCTACGAGGTCCTGGACAACAGCATGTACATCGACAAGGGCAAGGACCTCACCCCGCTGCCCCTCACCGATCTCGGCGGCGGCCGCCTCAGGGTCACCGCGCCCGACCGCCCCGGCGTATGGAAGGTGTACGTCAAGGTGACCGACGGCCACGGCAACGTCGGCGTCGAGACCCGGTCCGTCCGGGTCGTCCCGCCCACCCCGAGCGGCACGAACCTCGCCCTCGGCAGGCCCGCCACCGCCTCCTCGTACCAGCCGGGTTACGGCGACTGCCCGTGCCCGACCGCCAACGCCGTCGACGGGAACCAGAACACCCGCTGGGCGAGCGACTGGAGCGATCCGCAGTGGCTCCAGGTCGACCTCGGCGCCCGCACCGCGTTCCGGCACGTCCAGTTGGTCTGGGAGGCCTCGTACGCGAAGGCGTACACCGTGCGGACCTCGGACGACGGGCAGAACTGGCGCACCGTGCGCACCGTGACGGACGGCAACGGCGGCGTGGACGACTTCGACGTCACCGGAACCGGCCGTTACGTGCGCGTCAACGGCACCGCGCGCGGCACCGGCTACGGCTACTCGCTGTACGAGTTCGGCGTCTACGGCTGACCCGGGCGGCCGGCGGAAGAAAGGGGTGGGAATGGCCGACGAGGACGAACTCGACCGGCTGCTCGACAAGCTGACCCTGCGGACCGCGGTCCGTCTGCTGACCGGCGCCACCACCTGGCGCACGGCGGCCGAACCCGCGGTGGGACTGGGCCAGTTGGTACTGTCGGACGGCCCGGCGGGGGTACGCGGGGAGGGCTGGGACGAGCGCGACACCTCCGTCCTGCTGCCCTCGGCCACCGCGCTCGCCGCCACCTGGGACGAACCGCTGGTCGAGGAACTCGGCGGCCTCCTCGCCTCGGAGGCCCGGCGCAAGGGCGTGCACGTCGTCCTCGCCCCGAACCTCAACCTGCACCGCAGCCCCCTGGCCGGGCGGCACTTCGAGTGCTTCTCGGAGGACCCGCTGCTGACCGCCCGGACCGGGGCCGCCCTGATCCGCGGCATCCAGGCACACGGAGTCGCCGCCACGGCCAAGCACTTCGTGGCGAACGACGCCGAGACGGACCGGCTGACCGCCGACGCGTCGATCGACGAGCGGACGCTGCGCGAGGTCCACCTCGCCCCGTTCGAGGCGGCGGTGGCGGCGGGCGTCCGGCTGGTGATGGCCGGGTACAACCGAGTGAACGGCACCACCATGACCGCGCACGAACTCCTGACCACACCGCTGAAGGACGAGTGGGGGTTCGACGGCGTCGTCGTCTCCGACTGGGGCGCGGTGCGCGGCACCCTGGACACCGCCCGCGCCGGTCTCGACCTCCAGATGCCCGGCCCGGCGGGGGAGTGGGGCGAGTCGCTGGCGCGGGCCGTGGCGGCGGGCGAGGTCGAGGAGCGGGCCGTGACCGGCAAGGTGCGCCGGCTGCTGCGTCTCGCCGCCTGGTGCGGCGTCCTCGGCGGCCCGGACCGCCCGGCCCGGCCGCTGCCGCGGTCCCGGCAGGCGCGGGTCCTGGCCCGGCGGGCGGTCGCGGCCGGAGCCGTACTGCTGACCAACCGGGGCGTCCTGCCCCTGGACCCGGGACGCCTCGGCACGGTCGCCGTCATCGGCGCTCCCGCGGCCCGCACCCGCACCCAGGGCGGCGGCAGCGCCGGCGTCTTCCCCCAGGACGAGGTCCCACTGCTGGACGGCATCCGGGCCGGTCTGCGCGGCCGGGCCCGCGTCGTCCACGTACCCGGACCGGCCCCGGACGGGCCGCCCCCGCCCCTGGACATGACGCTCGCCGCCGACCCGCGCACCGCCACGCCCGGTGTGCTGCTCCGCGTCCTGGACGCCTCCGGTGCCGAGCTGTACGCCGGGCACCGGCGCGGCGGACGGCAGCTGGAGCCACCACTGCCACCCGGCGCGCACACCGTGGAGATCAGCGCGCGGCTGCACCCCCGCACCTCCGGTTCATGGCGGATCGGCATCGCCGGATTCGGCCGCCTCAGGCTGCACCTCGACGGACTCCCGCTGCTGGACGGCGAGTTCGCCGCCACGACCGACGACCCGGCCGTCATCCACGTGAATCCGCCCACCCAGGTCGTCACGACGCGACTGACCCGCGGTACGACTCCGTTGCTGGTCGCCCGCCGGGAACTCGCCCCCGGCACCGGCCGGGCCACCGTCGTCGGCGCCGAACCCCCCGCGCCGGGCGCCGCCGAGGCCCTCGCGGCCGCGTCCCGGGCGGCGCGCGCGGCGGACGTGGCGGTGGTGGTGGTCGGCACCGGCGAGCAGCAGGAGTCCGAGGGGCGCGACCGCACGCACCTCGGGCTCGGCCCGGAACAGGACGCCCTGGTCCGCGCGGTCGCCCGGGCCAACCCGCGCACGGTGGCCGTGGTCAACAGCGGCGGCCCGGTGGAACTGCCCTGGCGGGACGAGGTCGGCGCGCTGCTGCTCGCCTGGTTCCCCGGCCAGGAGGCCGGTGGTGGCCTGGCCGACGTACTGCTCGGCCGGACCGAGCCGGGCGGGCGGCTGCCCACCACCTGGCCCGCCGCGCTCACCGACGCCCCCGTCACCCGCACCCGGCCGGACGCCGGCCGCTTCTCCTACGACGAGGGCGTGCACGTCGGCCACCGCGGCTGGCTCCGCGCCCGGCGCACCCCCGCGTACTGGTTCGGGCACGGACTCGGCTACACCACCTGGGAGTACGAGGAACTGTCGGGCCCGCAGCGGACGCCGGCCGGGGCGGACCTCACCGTACGGGTGCGGCTGCGCAACACCGGCACGCGCGCCGGACGGGAGGTCGTGCAGATCTACCTCGCCCGCTCCCGCCCGACCACCGTCGGCCACCCGGAACGATGGCTCGCCGGCTGGACGGCGGTACGGGCCCGGCCCGGGGAGAGCGCCGTCGCGCAGGTGCGGATCCCGGCGCGCGCCCTGTGCCACTGGGACGTCCGCGCGAAGGCCTGGCGGACGGAACCCGGACCCTGCCGGATACTCGCCGGACGTTCGGCGGGAGACCTGCCCCTGAGCCTGGAGGTGGACGTGCCCGACCGGCCCTGAGCACCCGCGCTGTGGCATGGAGAGCGCTCTACCCGCGCGGGCCGCCGGGCCGTTAGGGTGCGGGCATGAGCAGACAGGCCCCGACCCTGGAGGACGTCGCCCGGGAGGCCGGTGTGTCCCGGGCGACCGTCTCCCGGGTCGTCAACGGCGTGCGCAACGTGGATCCGGCGATCCAGGAGGTGGTCCGCCGGGCCATCGACCGGACCGGGTACGCGCCCAACCGGGCCGCCCGCTCCCTCGTCACCCGGCGGGCCGAGACCGTCGCCCTGGTCGTGTCCGGTGCCGGGGAGACCTCCGACGAGGCCCGGGCGGCCTTCGCCGCCCGGGTGTTCGCCGACCCCTTCTTCGGGCGGGTGGTCGCCGGGATCGTGGGTCATCTGCGGCCGCGCTCGGTCCACCCCGTGCTGATGTTCGCCGAGTCCGCCGAGGCCCGCCAAGAGGTGCTGACCTATCTGCGGCAGGGCCGGGCCGACGGCGCGCTGGTCGTCTCCAGCCACGCCGACGACCCGCTGCCCGCCCTGCTGGCCGAGGCCTGGCTGCCCGCGGTGCTCTTCGCCCGTCCCTCCCGCCCGGTCCCGCTCAGCTATGTCGACCTGGCCCACCGGGACGGCGGCCGGCTCGCCGCCGAACACCTGCTCGCCCGCGGCCGGCGCAGACTGGCCACGATCTGCGGCCCGTTGGCGGTCGCCGCGAGCCAGGAGCGGCTGGCCGGCTTCCGCGACACCCTCGCCCGCCACGGCCACCCCTACGTGCCCGTCGCCGAGGGTGGGTTCACCCTGGACAGCGGCGTCGCCGCCATGACCGACCTGCTGACCGAACACCCGGAGCTGGACGGGGTGTTCGCGGCGAACGACCTGATGGCCCAGGGCGCCTGCCAGGTGCTGCGCGAACGCGGCCGCCGGGTGCCCGAGGACGTCGCCGTGGTCGGCTTCGACGACTCCACCGTCGCCGCCACCTGCCGGCCCCCGCTGACCACCGTCCGTCAGCCCGTGGAGGACATGGCGGCCGACATGGCCCGGCTGCTCGACGAGCACATCCACGGCACCCGCACCGCCCCCACCTCGGTCGTGTTCGACCCGGAGCTGGTGGTCCGGGACTCGGCCTAGGGGACGCTCCCGGTCGGCACCGGGCAGCCGGGTGCGCCGGCCGGAACCGCGCCGGGCCCCCGGACGGGCGATCGCCGGTACGCGGCGGCCGGGCGCCCGGTGCCTAAGGTGGAGTGTGATCAGTAGCGCCACAGAGGACCGCGGGCAGGACCGGCGGGCGGACCGGCGGCGGCCGGGATACCTGGCCGCGGCGGCCGTCTTCGCCGTCGGCATGCTCGGCACCACCCTGCCCACACCGCTGTACGGGCTGTACCGGCAGCAGCTCGGCTTCTCCGAACTCATCGTGACGGTGGTGTTCGCCGCCTACGCGATCGGTGTCATCACCGCCCTGCTGATCGCCGGTGGCTTCTCCGACGTGCTGGGGCGGCGGCCGGTGCTGCTGGCGGCGCTGGGTCTGTCGGCGCTCAGCGCGGTGTGCTTCCTGGCCGAGGGCGGACTGCCGCTGCTGTACACGGGCCGGGTGCTGTCGGGCTTCTCGGCCGGGCTGCTGAGCGGCACCGGCACCGCGGCCGTCCTCGAACTGGCCCCGCCGGGCAGGAACGCCCGGGCCGGGTTCGCGGCGACCGCGGCCAACATGGGCGGGCTGGGGCTCGGCCCGCTGCTGTCCGGCATCCTCGCCGAGTACGCGCCGCAGCCGCTGAAGCTGCCGTTCGCCGTCCATCTCGCGCTGCTCGCGGCGGCGGCCGTCGTCGTCTGCCTGCTTCCCGAGACCGTCCGCCGCTCCCATCCGAGGGGGTCGCTGCGGCCCCAGGGGATGACGGTGCCGCCGGAGGTGCGCGGGGTGTTCGCGCCCTGCGCACTCGCCGCGTTCGCCGGCTTCTCCATGCTCGGGCTGTTCACGGCGGTCGCCCCGGCCTTCCTCGACCAGACCCTGAAGGAGCACAACCTGGCGGTCGCCGGCGCCGTCGTCTTCTGCGTGTTCTGCGCCTCCACCTGCGGACAGCTCCTCATGGGCCGGATCGGAGCGCGCCGGGCCCTGCCCTGGGGATGCGCGGTGCTCGTCGCCGGACTCCTCCTCATCGCGCTGTCGCTGCTGCTGACGTCCTTCCCGGTGCTGCTCGCCGGCGCGCTGACCGGCGGCGCCGGCCAGGGAATGGCGTTCCGAGCCGGCCTGAGCGAGGTCAGCTCCGCGGCGCCCGAGGCCCATCAGGGCGCCACCATCTCGGCGTTCTTCGTCGTCGCCTACGTGGGCATCTCGCTGCCGGTCGTCGGCGTGGGCGCCCTGACGTCGGCGCTGGGACTGCGCGGCGCCGGGCTGGTGTTCGCGGGGTGCGCGGTACCGCTCGTCGCGGCGGTGGGCCTGCGGGTGAGCCGCACCCTGTCCCGGGCCTCCGACCGCTGACCGAGGGGCCGCGCGCCTGCGGTGAACGTCCGGCCGGCCACCGGCGTCGAAGGAGAGACAGCCGGCCGAGCCGAGAGGCGCCCCATGACACGCGCACGTTCCGTATCCCGTCCCTCGCTGCCGCGCCTCGCGATGATCGCGGGTCTGGTCTGCGCGGCCGCCGCCTGCCAGGGACCGGCCGTGTCCACCCAGCCGGCGCGGACCGCCGGCACCGCCTGGCGGGAGCCGTCCGCCTACACGTACACCCTGCGTTCGACCGGCGGGGAGCGGGCGCTGATCGGCTCGTTCCGGGTGAGTGTGCGGGCGGGGAAGGTGGTGCGCGCGGCGGGTCTGGACGCGGAGAGCCGGGCCGTGGTCCGGCGCTCGCCCGCGATCGTGCCCACCATCGGCACGCTCTTGCGGGAACTGGAGCGGGCGCGGCGCGAGGGCGCGGACCGGGCCGACGCGCAGTACGCGTCCGCCGGGTACCCCCGTCGTATCACCGTGGACTGGTCGGCGACCGCCGTCGACGACGAAGTCCGTTACGAGATGAGCGACTACACGCCCGGGGGGGGAGCAGGCCCGGCGCCGTTCGGGCACCGCGCGCGGGGCAGACGCGTGCGGGGGAGCCCGTCACGCGCGCGGGGTCAGGACTTCCTGGAGGAGCGCGCCGTAGCGTGTGATGAGTTCCTCGCGGTCGGTGCCCAGCAGGCCCTCGTCCCGCGCCACCCACAGGCCGTAGAGCAGGCCGCCGGACATCGACGCGGCGAGCCGGGCGCGCAGGTCGGCGTCGGGTCCGCGCAGCCGGTCGCGCAGTGGCGCGATGAGCACCTTCTCGTGGGTCTCGCGCAGCCGGTCGAGGATCTGCGGTTCGCCGCTGCCGTGCACCAGGGCCAGGAAGATCCCCCGTGCGGTGCCGTCGAGGTCGAGGAGGAGTTCGGCCAGCCGCTCACCCAGTCGTTCCAGCGGTACGTCGAACAGGGGCTCGTTGTCGATCGCCAGGTGCATCGTCTCCAGGAACAGCATCTCCTTGCTCTTGAAGTGACGGATCACCAGGGCCGGATCGGTCCCGGCGGCCGCGGCGATCCGGCGGACGGTGGTCCTGGCGAACCCCTGGTCCCGGAACAGCCGGGCGGCGGCGTCGTGGATGGCGTCACGGGTGGTGGAACCGGAACCGGTCTGCAGCATGCGGCACAGCCTATGCGGGTGCCCGCCCGGCTTCGCGGATTCTCCTCGACCGCTCCGCGAACAGGGCGTGAACCGGCCGCTGACCGACGGGAAGATCGGGATACGTGAGCGTTTCAAGAAGTTCGGTCAACATTGTTGACTCGCCGCCGGGCCGCCCGCACATTACCTATCAGTAGAACCGTCCGGTAATCCCGCGGCGGTCCTTCCCGGCCGTCGGCGTGCGCCTTCCCGCCCACGCTCCGCAGGCCGGAACTCCCCCTGCTCGAGCCGCCCCGTTCTCGCGCACCAGGTCCGCGCGCACCGCCGTGCCCGCGTGCTCCCCATGCGCCCCACCGAGAAGAGAGAGCAGATACCCATGCCCGCATTGCGTCGTGTCATGACCGCGACAGCAGCCGCCGCCGGTGCGCTGGCGCTCGGCCTCACCGGCACCACCGCCCAGGCCACCACGCCGCTGAACTACGCGGCCCTCGGCGACAGTTACAGCGCCGCCTCGGGCGTCCTCCCCGTCGACCTCTCCAGCCCGCTCTGCCTGCGCTCAACGGCCAACTACCCGCACGTCCTCGCGTCCCGTACCGGCGCCCGCCTGGCGGACGTCACCTGCGGCGCCGCCCAGACCAAGGACTTCACCGCGTCCCAGTACCCCGGCGTCGCGCCGCAGGTCAACGCGGTCACGGCGGACACCGACCTGGTGACCCTGACGATCGGCGGCAACGACAACGGCACCTTCATCAACGCCATCCTGTCCTGCGGCGCCGCCGGCGTCCTCAGCGGCGGCAAGGGCAGCCCCTGCAAGGACAAGTACGGGACCTCCTTCGACGACGCCATCGACGCGAACACCTACCCCGCCCTGAAGCAGGCCCTGGGGAGCGTCCGGGCGAAGGCGCCGGGGGCCCGCGTGGCCGTGCTCGGCTACCCGTGGATCACGCCCGCCACCGCCGACCCGTCCTGCTTCGCCAGGCTGCCGATCGCCTCCGGCGACGTCCCCTACCTGCACGCCATGCAGGCCCACCTCAACGCCGTCGTCCGGCGCGCCGCCGAGGAGACGGGGGCCACGTACGTGGACTTCGCGCAGGTGTCCACGGGCCACGACGCCTGCCAGGCCGCCGGGACCCGCTGGATCGAACCGCTGCTGTTCGGGCAGAACATCGTCCCCGTGCACCCCAACGCCCTGGGAGAACAGCGCATGGCCGAGCGCACCATGACCGTCCTCGGACTCGGCTGACCGACCGCCGGCCGGCCCGGCTTGCCTTCGAGCGGACTCCAGCGTCCACACTGAGCGCGACGGAGATCCGCACCAGGGACGAGGACGGCGCAGCCGATGGACACGACGAGCAGGGCAGGGCACCCGCTGCCGTACGACACCTACCGTGAAGCGGTCGCACGCGAGACGCTCCGCTTCACCGAGGTGGCCGCCGGCGCCGACCCCACGAGCGCGGTGCCCTCGTGCCCCGAGTGGACCCTGGCCGACCTCACCCGGCACGTGGGTGCGCTGCAGCGCTGGTTCTGCACGTTGCTGACCCGGCTGGTGCAGGAGCCGCCCCGCTCCCGCGACGTGGAGCTGGGGCTGCCGGACAGCGCGGCCGCGTACCCCGGCTGGGTGGCGGCCGGGGTGCCCGCGGTGGCGGCCGTGCTGCGGGACACCGACCCCGGGGCGCCGATGTGGGCCTGGGGCGAGGACCAGCACGCGCGGTTCTGGGTCCGCCGCATGCTCTTCGAGACACTCGTGCACCGGGTGGACGCGGAACGCGCCGCCGGCCTGGAGCCGGAGATCGACAGCGCGCTGGCGGCGGACGGGGTGGACGAGTTCCTCGTCAACCTGCCCCACGCGGGCCTCTTCGCCCCCGGGGTGCGTGAGCTGCGCGGCAACGGCGAGACCATCGCGTTCCGGTGCGCGGACACCGGGGAGGAATGGCGGGTGCGGCTGGACCCGGACGGATTCCGTTCGCTGCCGCCCGCGCAGGACGGCAGCGCGCTCCCCGGACCGTGCACCGCGGCGGTACGCGGGCCGGCGGCGGACCTGCTGCTCCTGCTCTACGGCCGCAGGACCCGCCAGGACCCCGTCTTCGACGTGTCGGGTGAGGCGGCGGCCCTCGACCACTGGTTCGCCCACACGGCCTTCTGACCACGGGCGGCGGTTCCTACGGCTCGCCGGTGAGCAGACAGGCGGCCAGCGCCGCGGTGTCGTCCTGCAGCCGGTTGTCGCTGTGGGCCAGCAGGTCGTGGTGGAGCCGGTCCAGCAGTTCCCGGGGCGGCAGCGGACCCCACTGGCGCAGGCGCTCCGTCAGCGGGTAGAAGCAGCCGTCCGCGTCCCGTGTCTCGGTGACACCGTCCGTGTACAGCAGGAGCTGGTCCCCGGGCCGGAACGGATACGCGTCCACGTGATAGGCGTCCCCGACCAGCACGCCGAGGTTCAGCGGCGGCGCCGACCGCCCCCGGTCCAGCTCGCGCACCTCCCCGGGAAGGATGAGGAGCGGGGGCGGGTGGCCGCAGTTGACGACGCGGACGACCCGGCCCGCGCCGGGGATCTCGGCGAACACGGCCGTGACGAACCGCTCGCCCGCGTCGTTCCCGCCGAGCTGGGCCGCCCTGCGGCTCATGCTCGTCTCCACCCGGTCGGCCAGCGCGGCCAGATCGGGCTCGTCGTGCGCGGCCTCGCGGAACGCGCCGAGCAGGGCGGCCGCGGTCTCCACCGCGAGCAGCCCCTTGCCGCGGACATCGCCGATGAGCAGCCGGACGCCGAACCGGGTGGGAACGGCCTCGTACAGGTCGCCGCCGATGCGTGCCTCCGCCGCCGCCGAGAGGTACAGGCTCTCCAGACGGAGGTTGCCGATCCGGTGCGGCACCGGCCGGAGCAGGACCCGCTGCGCGATGTCGGCCACGAAGCGCACGTCCGCCAGGGTGCGCTCGCGGCGGATGCGGTGCGCGGCCAGGATCGTGCCGAGGGCGCCGACCAGGGCGGTGCACCCGTACGCGGCCACGTAGTGGCGCTCCCACAGGTAGCCCACCTGCCGGCCGGCGCAGCACGGGGTGCCGGCCAGCACCCCTTCGAGGAACACCGCGAACGCGGCGGCGGCGACCACGATGACGGGCCGGTGGGCGAACGCGGCCACCAGCGGCAGCGCGATCAGCGCGAAACTCACCGGCCACTGCACGGGCGTGACGGGTTCGAGCAGCAGCACGGCCGCCACGAACATGACCGGCAGCCAGCGCATCCATTTCGGGGCCGCCGGTAATCCGATCCGCGAGACCGTGCCGTGCACCGGCCCGTGACCGGTACGTCCGTGCTTCACCCCTCGCACTCGCCACTCCCGTCACACGATCCCGACGGTACCCAGCCTGGGGCGCCGGGCCCCGGCGCACCGGTGATTGCTCCACCCAGCGGCATGTTCCACCGCCGCCGGCGGCCGCGGCGGCCCCGCGCCCGGAGACACGAACTGGTAACAGCGCACAACTGGAGGAGAGTTGACGAGGTCTGCACCGGCATGAAGATCTCTTTCCTGCTCCACAACGCCTACGGCATCGGAGGGACGATCACCACGACGTTCAATCTGGCCCAGGCACTGGCCGAGCGGCACGACGTGGAGATCGTCTCCGTGTTACGGCACCGCGAGCGCCCCCGGATCACCCCCGACCCACGGGTGAGCCTGCGGCCGCTGGTCGACCTGCGGCAGGAGAAGGACCACGTGTCGCACCGGACACCGGCGAAGGTGTTCCCCGCCGCTGAGTACCGCTACCGGCAGTACAGCCGGCTGACCGACGAGCGGATCGCCGCGTGCCTTGCGGCCACCGACGCCGACGTGGTCATCGGCACCCGGCCGGGACTCAATGTGCACCTCGCGCTCCAGGCCCCCGAGCGGGTACTGCGCGTCGGCCAGGAGCACCTCACGCTGGACAACCACCCTGCGCCGCTGCGTACCGCGCTGCGCCGGGCCTACCGGCGTCTCGACGTCCTCACCACGGTCACGGAGGCGGACGCCCGCGACTACCGGCGCAGGATGCACCTGCCCGGCGTCCGCGTCGAGGCCCTGCCGAACAGCGTGCCCGATCCGGTGCTGCCGCCCGCCGACGGCCACGCGAAGATGATCGTGGCGGCCGGCCGGCTCGTCCCGGTGAAACGCTACGACCTGCTCATCCAGGCGTTCGCCCGGGTCGCCTGCGAATACCCCGACTGGCGGCTGCGCATCTACGGAGCGGGCGAGCAGCGGGACGCGCTGCGGGCCCGCATCGAGCGGCTCGGGCTGAGCAACAACGCCTTCCTGATGGGTCCGGCCTCGCCCATGGAGGCGGAGTGGGTGAAGGCGTCCATCGGCGTGTCCACCTCCTCCTTCGAACCGTTCGGCATGACCATCGTCGAGGCCATGCGCTGCGGGCTGCCGGTCGTGAGCACCGACTGCCCCTACGGTCCCGCAGAGATCATCGAGGACGGGGTCGACGGCCGGCTGGTGCCCGTCGGGGACCGGGACCGGCTGGGATCGGCGCTGCTGGAGCTGGTCCGTGACGACGAGCGCCGCCGGGCCATGGGACGGGCGGCCGCCGAGAACGCCCGCCGCTTCGCTCCCCGGAGCGTGGTGGCACACGTGGAGCGCCTGCTGGAGGAGGCCATCGCGATCCGGTCCGCGGGGCGGAGCGCCACGGGGACGCCACGAGACGTGCGGCAGAACCTGGTGAGCCACGGGTTCGCGGCCCGCGACATCGCGCACACCGCCACCGGGCGGGTGCTGAGGACTCTGCGCAGGGGGCAGCGGTGACCACGGAAAGCGGCGCCGGAGCGCGCGTGTACTGCGTCGTGGACGCCGAGGGCCGCATCACCCTCGAGCTGCCCACGCCCGTGGCGGCCACCCGGCCCCACCTGCTGCTGCGTCTGCGGCCCAGGAAGGGCGAACCCGTCACCGCCCGCCGAATCGTTCCTCTGCAAGCGGTGGGGGACGGGCCGGCGCGTGCCGTCCTGGAACCGCTGCCCGCCCTCGAGGAGGGCCGCTGGGACGTGTTCCTGCTGAACGGACCCGACGACACGGCGCCCGTGCGGCTCCGGCCCGGTCTGCGCGACCTGCGGGCCCTCGTCGACGGACATCTCAGGGACCGGCCCTCCCCGGTGGCGGTGCGGATCCCGTACGTGACCAAGGAGGGCTATCTCGCGGTACGGGCCTGGCTGCGCACGGCCCACGCGGAGGCCGGCCGGATCGACACCGGCGACCGGTCCACGACGGTCACCGCCCGGCTGCACGGCGCCACGTTCGAGGACGGCGCCGTCGTCCGCCTGCGGATGCGGGGCAACGACTCCGCCGAGCTCGAACTGCGGCCGGTGACCGACGGCGACCACCGGGGCTTCCGGTTCACCGTCGACCACGAGCACCTGGCCGCCGGCACCGCCGCCGAGGGCGGCATCTGGGACGTCTTCGTCCACCCCGCCGCGGACGCGTCCCCGGTCCGGGTCGCCAGGCTCCTGGACGACGTGGCGGACCGCAAGACGTCGTTCGTCCACCCGGCCGCGCGCGCGGCAGGCGCCGTGCTGCGGCCCTATTACACGCTCGACAACGACCTCTCCATCCGGGTGGCCGCGGGCTGACCGCCCGGCGTCCGGCAGGGACGAGGGCCGGGGCTCGCGCGGCGCGCCCGGGCCCGTTGTCTTGCCCCCGCCGGGCGCCCGGCGCACGCTGTTGCTATGCGCGCGCACGACAGCCCCACGCTGATCACGTCCGTCCAGCGCGCCTTCCGGCTGATGGAGGCGGTCAGCGCGCACGAGAACGGCGCGCCCGCCAAGCAGCTGGCCCGGGAGACCGAGCTTCCGCTCGCCACCGCCTACCACCTGCTGCGGACGCTGGTGCACGACGGGTACCTGCGCAAGCTCGACGACGGCGGCTTCGTCCTGGGCGACAGGCTCCAGACGCTGCACGCCACCAGCCGCGCGCAGGTCCTGCTCAACCGGGTCCGGCCGACCCTCGCCGCGCTGCGCGACGAGCTCGCCGGCGCCGCCTACCTCACCTTCTACGAGGACGGCGAGATCAGGGTCGCCGAGATCGTCGACGGCCCCCGCGCGCCCCGGGCCGATCTGTGGGTGGGCTTCGAGGACGCGGGACACGCCACCGCCCTGGGCAAGTCCGTACTGCGCGAGCTGGACGACGGCTCCCGCCGCGACTACCTCTCCCGGCACCACCTCGCCGACCTCACCCCACGGACCGTCACCAGCCTGACCGAACTATTCAGACGGCTCGACTCCGCCCCGCTGGCCCCGGCCGTCACGGACGTCGAGGAATACTCGCTCGGCACCGTGTGCGTCGCCGTACCCGTGTACAGCGGGGACATCCTGGGCTCGCTCGGCGTCTCCGTGCCGGCGGAGCGGCTCTCCCGGCTGCCGGAGATCGGGGCCCGGTTGATGCCGGCCGCGAGCCGCGTGACCAGAAGCCTCTCGCTCACTATCTGAAAATCCACGCCTTGAAGCCGTCCCGCCGAGCCCTTTTCCTTGAATGAGGGAACAGGGCAAGGGGCACGGCAGGGGAGCACCCCGGACAGGTGAGGGACAGCGCGACAGGTGAGCGATTCCGGAGAGAACTCGAGCCGGCGCCGGGAGCACGGTGGCGAGCACTGGGCGGCACGGCTGCTCAGGACGGCCGACCCCGGCGCGTCGGCGCCCCGGCGCGCCGCCGGACAGGCGGCCGCCGCGCTTCCGGTGGTGCTCGTCATGGTCGTCGTGCTGGTCGACCTGCTGACCGGGGCGGGCCTGCCCTGGCTGCCCATGCTGGCGGCGGGGCCCGCGCTCGCGGCCACCACCAACGGACCGCGCGGTGTCCTGTGCGTCGGACTGCTGGCCTCGGCGGTGTGCGCGGCCCTCAGCACGGTCTACACCGTGCCGGGCCGTGAGCCGGCGGCCGTGCTGTGCGCGGTGCTCGCGGTCACCGCGGCGAGCGGTCTGGCCAGTGAGCTGCGCGGCCGGCGGGAGCGGGTGCTCGCGGCGGTCCGCTCGGTCGCCGAGGCCGCCCAGCACGCCCTGCTCAAGCCGGTCCCGGAGACCGTGGGCCGGTTCCAGGTGGCGGTCCGCTACAGCGCCGCCGCGGCGGAGGCCCGTATCGGCGGTGACCTCTACGCGCTGGTGCCCACCCCGCACGGGGTCCGGCTGATCGTCGGCGACGTGCGCGGCAAGGGGCTGCCGGCGGTGAGCACCGCCGCGCTGGTCCTCGGTGTCTTCCGCGAGGCCGCCTACGACGAGCCCGACCTGCTGGCCGTCGTCGGCAGGATCGAGCGGAGCCTGGCCCGCAACCTCGGGCCGGACGACTTCGTCACCGCCGTGGTCGTGGGCTGCCCGCGGCCTGGGGAGCTGGAAGTGGTCAACTGCGGGCACGCGCCTCCGCTGCTGATATCCGCGGCCGGGGAAGTGGAGCCGGTGGAGCCCGTCCGGCCCGCCCCGCCCCTCGGGCTGCGCGCGCTGTCCGGTGAACACCCGGAGCTGCACCTGCTGCCGTTCTCGGACGGCGACCAGCTGCTGCTCTACACCGACGGGGTCACCGAGGCCCGCGATCACGCGCGTGAGTTCTACCCGCTGGCCGAAGGCGTGGCGCGCCACGTGTCCGACGATCCGGCCCGCACCCTCTCCGCGGTCCACGCCGACCTCCTGGCCCACGTGGGCGGACGGCTGCACGACGACGCGGCGCTGCTGCTCCTCCGTCAGTCGGTCGAGGAGCCGGCCGGGGGCGAGCCGGAGGAGGCGGGCCGTGCGCCCGACGCGGGGCGCGAGGTCATGCCGGTGCGCTCCGGCGCGCGGCCGGTGGCCGTCACCTGCCATGGCGGCGGCCGCTGAGAGGGATGGTCATGCCGTGGCGGCGGCCGCTGGGAGGGATGGTCATACCGTGGCGGCGGCCGACGCCGGCCGCTGAGAGGGGTGGTCAGGCCGCCACGAGGTCGGCCCAGCGCGTGCACCCGCCGGGATGAAGGTGGATGCCGTGCCGGTCGGCCAGAGCGTGCACGATGTCCTCGCCCCGCCCGTGTTCGTCCGGGTCGGTCCACGTGGGCGACTGCCCCGCCGGCCGGGCCGGCCCCGCGTCGGTGACCTCCACCCGCAGCACGCCGGGCCCGTCGCACGAGAGCCGCAGCACCGCCGGCGGCAGGGCGTGCACGATCGCGTTGGTCAGCAGCTCCGACACCACCAGCAGGGCGTCCTCGACGACCGCCGGGGACACCTCCCAGTCCGCGAGGATCGCGGCCACCCGCCGGCGTACGACCGAGACGGCCCCGGCGAAGGGCGGCAACACGAAGACCTGTTCGCGGGTGTCCCGCGCCAGCGTATTGAGCTGTACCGCCATGTTGGTCTCCTGGGGATGAAGCGCTACGGGCCAGGCGTCCGGCCCGCCATTTGTGTCGGGCTCTGTAGGCACGCTATGGAGGGCCGGCGGGCCGGTCAATGAACAGAGGTCGGCATTGCCGAACGCTCCCGCCCGGGCGGGGTTACCGTACGGTCCCCACGCACGCGAAGCGAATCTCCCGCAACGGTAATAGGCTCGCTTCATGGCCGGTCCGGTCCAGTCGATCGAACGGGCGGCGGCGATTCTGCGCCTGCTCGCCGGTGGGCCCCGACGACTCGGGCTCGGCGAGGTGGCCGCCTCGCTCGGGCTGGCGAAGGGAACCGCCCACGGCATCCTGCGCACCCTGCAGCACGTGGACTTCGTGGAACAGGACGCGGCGACCGGCAAGTACCAGCTGGGGGCCGCCCTGCTGCACCTCGGCACCAGCTATCTCGACGTCAACGAACTGCGGTCGCGCTCCATCAACTGGGCCGACGCGCTGGCCGCCCGCAGCGGGGAGGCGGTGCGCCTGGGCACCCCGCTGGAGGGCAAGGTCCTGGTCGTCCACCATGTGTTCCGGCCCGACGACACCCTCCAGACCCTGGACGTGGGCTCTCTGCTGCCGCTGCACGCCTCGTCCCTGGGCAAGGTCCTGCTGGCCTTCGGCACCGCACCCTTCGAACAGGCACTGGAATCCGGTCTGGAGACGTACACCCGGCACACCCTGGTCAGCCCCGACCGGCTCAATCGCGCTCTGGCCGAGGTGCGCGACCACGGATGGGCCGCCGAGATCCAGGAGATGAGCATGGGCGAGGCCGGCATCTCCGTGCCGATCCGGGGACACGGCGGTCTCGTGGTCGGCGCCATCGGGCTGTCCGGGCCGGTCGAGAGGATCTGCGACAACCAGGGCCAACCCCGGCCGAACCTGATCACCCTGATCCGGGAGGCAGCACGGGCCATCTCCAGAGACCTGGGCGCGGCCCGCTGGTAGGCCCATCCCGCCCCTGACGCGACGCATCGGAAGGTGAACCCGATCATGGTTGACCGGTATGTGATGTCCATCGATCAGGGCACCAATTCCACCCGCTGCATCCTGTTCGACCACGGGGGACGGCTGGTGGCCGTGGCACAGCGGGAGCACGAGCAGCACTTCCCGAAACCCGGATGGGTGGAGCACGACGCCGTCGAGATATGGCAGAACCTGCGGCGCGTCGTGCCCGAGGCCCTGTCCGGCGCCGGAATCGATCCGGCCCAGATAGCCGCCATGGGCATGGCCAACCAGCGGGAGACGACCGTGCTCTGGGACCGGCGCACCGGCGCCCCGGTGGACCGGGCGATCGTCTGGCAGGACACCCGAACCGAGCCGCTCGTCGAGGCCCTCGGACGTGACCCCGGCAGGGAGTTCTTCCTCGACCGGTGCGGCCTGCCGCCCTCCACCTACTTCTCGGCCCTGCGCCTGCGCTGGCTCTTCGACCACGTCAAGGGCCTGGAGCAGCGCGCCAGGGACGGCGAGGTGCTGTTCGGCACGATGGAGAGCTGGCTGATCTGGAACCTCACCGGGGGCACCGACGGCGGACTGCACATCACCGACGCCACCAACGCCAGCCGCACCATGCTCATGAACATCCGCACCCTCACCTGGGACGAGGAACTCCTGGCGTTCTTCGGTGTGCCCCGTGCGATGCTGCCGGACATCAGGTCCTCCGCCGCGCCGTACGCCGAGTCCCGCGCCCTGCTGCCCGGAGTGTGGATCACGGCCGCCCTCGGCGACCAGCAGGCCGCCCTGTTCGGCCAGACCTGCTTCTCCCCGGGCGAGGCCAAGTGCACCTACGGGACGGGCAGCTTCCTGCTGCTCAACACCGGCACCGAGCCCGTACGGTCCCGGCACGGCCTCCTCACCACCGTCGCCTACCAGATCGGCGACCGGCCGCCGGCCTACGCCCTGGAGGGTTCGATCGCCGTCACCGGCTCCCTGGTCCAGTGGTTCCGCGACCGGCTGCGGCTGATCAACAGCGCCCCGGAGATCGAGACCCTGGCGCGGACGGTGGAGGACAACGGGGGCTGCTACATCGTTCCCGCCTTCTCGGGCCTGTTCGCACCCCGCTGGCGCAGCGACGCGCGCGGGGTCGTCGTCGGCCTCACCTCCTACATCACCAGCGGCCACCTGGCCCGGGCCGTCCTGGAGGCCACCGGCTGGCAGACCCGGGAGGTCGTCGACGCCATGAACGCCGACTCCTCGGTGCCGCTGCGGGAACTGAAGGTGGACGGCGGCATGACCGCCAACAACCTGCTGATGCAGTTCGTCGCCGACGTGCTCGACGTCCCGGTGGTCCGGCCCATGGTCGCCGAGACCGTCTCCCTCGGCGCCGCCTACGCCGCCGGACTCGCCGCCGGCTACTGGCCGGACCTGGAGGTCCTGCGCCGCAACTGGCACCGGGCCGCCCAGTGGCTGCCCGACATGGACCCCGCCCTGCGCGACGCCGAGTACGAGGACTGGCAGCGAGCCGTCGAACGCTCCCTGGGCTGGGTCAAGCCACCCCGCCCCTCCTGAACCCGGGCCACGGCGGTCCCGGCGCCCCGGCCGCGCGGCCCCGGTTCAGCGGCTCGCGCGCTGCGCCGTCACGATCGTGTCCAACGCCCGCTCCGCCCCCGCCAGCCGCTGCACCCGCTCCGCGAACCCCGGGAACTGCGACGCGACCTTCGTGAGGAGACGCAGTTCGAGCGGTGCCACGTTGATCTCCGCGACATCGCGTTCGATCGCCCGGACCACGCCCCGGACGACCTGCCCCGGCGCCACCGTGCGGACACCGCCCGGCGTGGGCGAGCCTGTGGCGGCGAACATCCCCAGCTCACGGACGAAACCGGGCTGCACGATCGAGACGCCCACGCCCGTGCCGTGCAGGTCCTGGCGCAGCGCGAGGGAGAAGCCGCGCAGCCCGAACTTCGTGGCGTTGTACAGCGACGACGACCTGGTCGCCGCCACCCCCGACAGCGAGCCGACGAAGCAGATGTGGCCGCGCCCGCCGGCCACCATGGCGGGGGCGAGCAGCCGGGCGAGCATCGCGGGCGCGCGCAGGTTCACCGCGAGCGCCCGGTCGATCTGGTCCGGCGTGTAGTCGAGCAGGTCGCCGCTGGAGGGCAGCGCCGCGTTGGCGAGCAGGATGTCCGTCCCGGCGGCCTCCCCGGCGAGGCGCGCCACGTCGTCGGCGTCGCCGAGGTCGGCCAGGATCATGCGCGCGCCGTACCGCTCCGCCAGGGGTTCCAGCGCCTCGCGCCGCCGGCCGGTGAGGACGAGCCGAGCGCCGCGCGCCGACAGCTCCGCGGCGAGCGAGCCGCCGATCCCGCCCGTGACCCCGGTCAGCAGAACAGTTGCCCCAGCAATGCGCACGGCCATCCTCCAGTGTCTTGTTCGTTCGAACGAACAATAGGCAGGAGCGGAGGTCGTGTCCACCGGTGGAACAATGCGGGGCATGCCGAACGACGCTCCCTCAGCCTCCGCCCCGACGCGCCAGCGCATCATCACCGCCGTCCTGCGGATCATCGGCGAGGACGGCGTCGCGGCCGTGACCAACCGGCGGATCGCCAAGGAGGCGGGAGTCTCGCTCGGCTCGGTCACGTACCACTTCGAGACCCAGCACGATCTGCTGCGGGAGAGCCTGCTGCACTTCGTGCGCGAGGAGGCGCGGCACTTCACCGAGCTGGCCGACCAGTGCCAGACGGACGGCCTCGACATCGCGGACGCGGCCTCCCTCGCCGGCCAGGTGGCCTGCGGCGCGGCGCTCGACAGCGCCCATCTCGCACCGTTCGAGCTGTACCTGCACGCCGGGCGCGACGAACGGCTCCGGGAGTCGGCGGCGGAGGCGTTCCGCGCCTACGACCGGCTCGCCACCCAGATCCTCACCGCGCTGGGCGTCCCGGACGCCGACCGTCTGGCGGCCACCACCGTCGCCCTGGTGATGGGCCTCCAACTGCGCCGCCTGGCCACCGGCAGCCCCGCGGACGACCTTGCCGACGCCCTGCTCCTCCTCGTACGCGGGGCCGTCGGACCGTCGGCCGAACGCGACCGCACGGCCTGACGGCCCGCCACGCTCCGTTCGTCAGCGTGGAGTTGAGGGACGTCCGGAATCCAGTCCCATCGTGCCGCCGCCATTGACGCCGTACGTCCACGTTGGTTGAGTGGCTCATCCACTGAGCCACTGGGAGGACGCGTGGAGGCACTGCCCCGGGAGACCATCGTCGACGTGCTGGAGGGCCGGCTGCGGGAGGACATCCTCACCGGGCGCCATCCGGCGGGCAGTTACCTGCCGCCCGAACGCACCCTCGCCGACGGCTACGGCGTCACCCGCACCACCCTCAAGCACGCCTTCGGACGCCTGACCCAGGCCGGACTGCTGGAGACCCGGCACGGCGTCGGCACCCGGGTGCGGGACTACCTGCGCCTCGGCGGCGCCGACCTGCTGCCGATGCTCGTCCGGCACAGCCCCGACTGGATCCGCGAGGTCTTCGAAGTGCGGCGCGGCATCGGGGCGTTGATCGCCGAGCGGGCCGCCGCCCGGGCCGCCGGCCGGCAGCGGGCCGAACTGCGCGACCTGCTCGCGGCGGTGGGGGAGGCGGCGGACACCGACGCCGTACAGCTCGCGGACATCGAGGTCCACCGGGCCCTCGCCCGCGCCACCGGCAACCGCGTCTACGTCCTGCTGACCAACACCCTCTTCAACGCTTACCTGCCGGTCCGTGCCGCGCTCAGCGGCCCGTTCACCGACGCCCGGATGGCCCGCGAGCGCCTGGCTCCGGTGGTCGAGGCGGTCGTGGCCGGTGACCGGGCCGGTGCCCGCGGTGCGGCCGAGCGGTATCTGACGGCGACCGAACGGATCATGCTGGAGGGCCTCGCATGAGCAACGGCAACCGCGGCCGCTCCGGCGCGCCCGCACGCGGCACCGCCTTCGCCGAGACGATGCTCGGCACCGTGCGGCTCGACGGCGAGGACCGCACCCGCCGGGTCCGCCTCGACCTGGAGGTCCGCGCCGACCGCCTGCCGCGGCCCCTCGGCACGACCGAGGCCCGCGCCACCGGACGGATACGGGTGGCCGGCTGGGCCGACGATCCCGGCGTGGAGGGCGAGCTGGAGATCTCGCCGGTCGCCCGCCGCCGCATCCACTACCGCCTCACGTTCAGCGCCGGCGGCCGCCGGCTCACCCTGGACGGCTGGAAGTCGGTCACCGCGTTGAGGCCCCTGGCCTCGATGACCGTACTGCCGTACACCCTCCTCGAAGACGGAAGGCCGATCGGCACCGGCACCCTCCGCTTCCCGCTCGGCACCGGGCTCCTGCCGTTCCTGGCGAGTTTCCGCTTCCCCCGGCCCGAGGACCCCGGTGCCTTCCTCGCGCCCCGCTGGCGCGGCGAGCCCGGCCGTACCGAGGTCTGGTACACCACCCTCACCGACCCTGACAGCGGCAGCGGACTGTGGCTGCACCACGAACTGACCGCGCCCGCCGACGGATCCCGGCCGTACGCGCACGGCTGGGCCGCGGTGTTCCCCAAGGACGGCCCGGTGCGGCACGCCCGCTTCGGCCCCGCGGAGTGGACACCGGGAACGTCCGGCTTCCACGCCGCCGGGGTCACGGCCGCACCGGGGCGCCTGACCGGTACCGCCGAGGACGGAGCCCTGCGCTGGGACCTCACCGAACGCCCCACGGACGAGCCGCTGTTCACCTTTCCGCGCTGGTCCTGGCGCCGGCCCCTGCTGCCGGCCGCGCAGATGCTCCCCGCCGCCCGCGCCGCCTACGACGGCACCTTCACCCACGACGGCACGACACTCGGCCTCACCGCGGCCCCCGGCGCCTCCGCCCGGATCTACGGGCACGGCAACGCCCGCCGCTGGGCCTGGCTGCACGCCGACCTCGGCGACGGGGACGTCCTGGAGATCGTCGCCGCCGTCTCCACGCGCCCGGGCCTGCGCGAGCTCGAGCCGCTGGTCTTCCTGCGGCTGCGCCGCTCCGGCCGCACCTGGCCCCGCCGCCCCGAACGGCCGGCCGTCGGCTGGGCCGGAGCCGGCCGGTTCCGGGCCGGCCTCGCCCTGCCCACCTGGACGGTCACCGGCCGCAGCGGCCCGCGCCGCATCCGGGTCGAGGTCACCCAGCCCCCGGACCGCACCCTGGCGCTCGACTACACCGACCCCGACGGCCGGCACGCGACCTGCCGCAACAGCGAACGCGCCGACGCGCACGTACTGCTGGAGCGGTGGTGGTTCGGCGGCTGGCGCACCGAGGCCGAGTGGACGCTCGACGGCACGGCCCACGCGGAGGTGGGCACCCGATGAGCCTCACCGGTCTGGTGTCCGCCCTCATCGCCGACGACGGCACCGCCGACTGGCCCCGGCGCGTCCCCGGCAGACTCCGCACGGTCCTCTCGGCGATGCCGCTGCCCGCCCGGGCCGGACTGCGGGCGGCCGCGAGCGCCGTCGACGCCTACGCCCTGGCGCGCACCGGACGCACCCTGGACACGCTCGGCGCACCCGAGAGGCAGACCGTCCTCGACGAACTGGGCGCACGGCCCGCCCTCCTGCCGCTCCTGGACGTCCTCAAGGTGCCCGTGCTCCTGGCGGCCGGCACCGAACGGATGCTCCAGGCCGGCCCCGCGCCGCGCGGCCCCGCCCGCGAGGACCCGCCGCTCGACCTGACACCCGCGGCCGACTGGCCCGCCCGGTCCCGTGCCGACGCCGTGGTCGTCGGCTCCGGCGCGGGCGGGGCGATGGCCGCACGGACCCTGGCGCGGGCCGGGCTCGACGTCGTCGTCCTGGAGGAAGGCGAACACCACTCCACCGAGTCCTTCGGCAGGAGCGCGCCCCTCGACCGCTTCACCCGGCTCTACCGGGACGGCGGAGCGACCGTCGCCGTGGGCCGCCCCCCGCTGCTGCTGCCGGTGGGCCGCGCCGTCGGCGGCACCACGGTCGTCAACTCCGGCACCTGCTACCGCACTCCGGGCCACGTCCTCGCCCACTGGAGCCAGGACCTGGGCTTCATGCTCGCCGACGGCTTCGGCCGGCACCTGGATGAGGCCGAGCGTGCCCTGAGGGTGGCCGTCCAGCCGACCGGCGTGCTCGGGAACAACGGCCGCCTCACGCTCGCCGGCGCCCGTGAACTCGGCTGGCGGGCCGCGCCGTTGCGCCGAAACGCGCCCGGCTGCCGGGGCTCCTGCCAGTGCGTGGTGGGCTGCCCGACCGGCGCCAAACAGAGCGTGCAGCTCTCCGTGCTGCCCGACGCCTGCGCCGCCGGGGCCCGGATCGTCACCGGCGCCCGCGTCGAACGCGTTCTCGTCGACCCCGACCGCCCCGGCGGCCCGCGCGCGGCCGGCGTCCGCGTGCGCCGGGCGGACGGCGCGTTCGAGATCCTCGCGCCGCTGGTCGTCGTGGCGGCCGGCGCGCTCCAGTCCCCGCCGCTGCTGCGCCGCTCCGGGCTCGGCCGGCACCCCCGCCTCGGCCGCAACCTCAGCGTCCACCCGGCCACGAGCGTCGCGGGACGCTTCGCCGAACCGGTCACCGCGTGGGAGGGCGTGCTGCAGAGCGTCGGCGTGGAGGAGCACCACGCCGACGGCATCCTCATCGAGGCCACCGCCACCCCGCCCGGCATGGGCTCCTTCGTCCTCCCCGGGCTGGGCGGCGGGCTGCGCCGCGAATTGGAGGGCGCCGACCGGCTCGCCACGCTCGGCGCGATGATCGCCGACCGCCCCTCCGGCCGGGTCCTCGGCCGGGACCGCACCCTGCTCCGCTACGACCTGGACCCCCGCGACGCCGGCCGGCTGACGCGGGCCGTGCGGGCCATGGGGGAGCTGCTGTTCGCGGCGGGCGCCGAGGAGGTGCTCACCGGCATTCCGGGCACACCGCGTGTCCACGGGCTCGCCGAACTGGACGCCGTGCTGGCCCGTACGACGGCGCGGCAGCTCCACCTGTCGGCGTACCACCCCACCGGCACGGTCGCGGCGGGCGCGGATCCCCGGCTCTTCCCGGTGGACCCGCGCGGCCGGCTCCGCGGAGTGCGCGGCGTCCTGGTCACCGACGCCTCGGTGCTGCCGAGCTGCCCGCAGGTCAACCCTCAGCTGAGCGTGATGGCGGCGGCCCTGGCGGTCACGGAGGCGCACACGGGCGCCTGAGGGGCGACTCGCGGGCCCGGTGTTTGCCCGGGGTACCGGGGATCGTCAGCATGGGCGGGTGCTTCTCGTTCCCGGCTGGGTGTGGCAAGGGGGCCCGGTGCGCAGGGCGCTGGGCGCCGGACTGGCCGCGGGCGTGTTCTTCGGCCTGTTCGTCCTCGTCGAGTCCGGAGCCTGGGCGGCCGCCGCCGTCGTCCTCCTGGTGCTCACCCCGCTGCACGGCGTGCGCGTCGCACGGCGGATGAGCGGGGTCTGGCCGGCCGGCGAGGACCTCGGCCCGGCGGACCGGGCGGCGGTGGTACGGGCCACCCGGCGCGGGGAGACCGTACCGGACCCCCGGCTCGCGCCCGACGTCGTCCGGTACGCCGAGGCGCTGCGCGTCACCGCGGAGCGCGACCGGCTCCGCCGGCGGGTGATGGCGCTGGTGGCCGCGGTGGCGCTGGCCCTCGCCGGTTACGACACCGTGGCCGGGACGGCGCGGGAGGCCCTGGTGTCGTGGCTGGTGGTCGTCCTGGTGGCGCTGGATCTGGTCTGGTGGCCCAGGAGGCGGGATCGCCTGATGGCCAGGGTGCGGCGCGCCGAGGCGGCGGCCCGCGCGCCGGAGCGGCGCGACACGCCGGGCGGGTGAGGGACCCGCGCCCGGCGCGCCGCTCCGGCCCGATCAGGCCGCCGTCGAGGGGCGGATGTTCTGGTTGAGACGGAACAGGTTGGTCGGGTCGTAGGCGTCCTTCACCCGCACCAGCCGCTCGTGCACCGCGCCCGGGTACGAGGCCCGCACCCGGTCCTCGGCGGCGTCCCCGGTGAAGTTCACGTACATCGAGCCGTCGCCGTGCCGCGCGATGTCCTCACGGGTCTCGCGGGCCCAGGCGACATGCGCGTCGAAGTCCGCCCCGTCGGGCGACCGCGCGATCACGTTGCACAGCACGCCCGGCGAGCGCCGGCTGAACGCCGTGGCCTCGGCCGGGACCCGGGCGAAGGCTCCGCCGAGCTGGTGCAGATGCACTTCGCTGAAGGGCGTGGGCGTCGTGAGGTGGTGCCGCAGCACCGCGTCGAGGGCGTCGTCGGACGGCTCGACGAACGCCGACGTGAAGTAGTTGTGGGCGCCGGGCGTCCACATCGGGTCGAGCAGGGACTGCATGCCCGTGTACGGCATCGGGCCCATGAGGTCGGCGATGGGTGTGCCCAGGGTGCGCAGCGGGCCGACGGCCGCCTCGCCGGCCGCCGGGTCGCCCGCGTAACAGCCGGCCAGCACCACGACGCGGCTGCCGTGCGCCTCCGGTGGCAGGAACGGCACCGGGGGCGCCGTCGTCAGGACGGCCATGGTGGTCAGCTCGTCGGGCATGGAGCGAGTCAGGTCGCGCCAGCCGGTGACCACCTGCCGGGCCTGGTCGAGGGGGTAGAAGATCAGCCCGCCCAGGATCTGGGGCCCGACCGGGTGCAGCCGGTACTCGAGCGAGGTGACGACGCCGAAGTTGCCGCCGCCCCCGCGCAGCGCCCAGAACAGCTCGGAGTTCTGCTCGGCGTCCGCGCGGACCACGCGGCCGTCGGCGGTGACGACCTCGGCCGCCGTCAGATTGTCGGAGGCCAGCCCGTGGCGGCGCACCAGCCAGCCCACCCCGCCGCCGAGCGTGAACCCGGAGATGCCGGTGGAGGAGACGAGCCCGCCGGTCACGGCGAGGCCGAAAGCCTGCGTCTCGTGGTCGAGGTCGCCCCAGGTCATGCCCGCCTGGGCGACGACCCGCCGGCGCACCGGATCGACGACGGCCCCCTTCATCGGCGACAGGTCGATGACGATGCCGCCGTCGCAGGTGGAGAACCCGGCGATGCTGTGGGCGCCGCCGCGCACGGCGACGAGCAGGTCCTGGCTCCGGGCGAACTCGACGGCGCGGATCACGTCGGCGGTCCCGGCACAGCGCACGACGAGCGCCGGCCGCTTGTCGTGCGCGGCGTTCCAGACCGCACGCGCCTCGTCGTAGTCGGCGTCGCCGGGGCGGACGACGGTGCCGCGCAGGCCTGCCTGGAGTTCGGCGATGGTGGCGTCTCCCAGGACGCCCTGTGCCGTGTCGATCGACATGGTCGGCTCCTCGGTCACGAGTGCTTTGTGCTGACACCCGTGACCGTAGGCAGCGCCTCTTAGCATTCACTCAGCAACCGCTTTGACCCGCCGGCGGCGGCACCGGCCGCCGCAGCGCGGCGAGGCCCCGCCGGTCGCCCAGGCGGGTGAACTGCGTTTCGGCTCGGGCGGCCGTCGCGACGGCCGCGTCTTCCTCGCCCCCCTGCCGGAGCAGATCCGCCAGCATCAGCTCGACCCAGCCGGCGGCGGGCACCGACCCGGCGACCTGCTCCAGGCTCCGGGCACGGGTGAGCAGGGCGCGCGCCCGCTGCCGGTCTCCCGCGGCCCGGGCCACGAGCCCGAGGTGCAGCAGGCTGTTGGTGGCGCCGGGACGGTCGTCCGCCTCCTGGAAATCGGCGAGCACCGTCTCGAAGGTGGCCCGTGCGCTCCCGGTGTCACCGGCGGCCAGCTCCAGCAGGCCCAGGCAGCCGAGCGTGATGCCCTCCTCCCGGCGGTCGCCGAGCCGGCGTCTCATGGCCAGGGCCGTCTCCAGGTGCTTGCGCGCCACATCGTGGCCGCCCGTGCCGCGGTGGATGTTCCCGAGCACGTTGAGGGCCATGGACTCCCCGTGCCGGTCGCCGAGCGCGCGGAGGCGGTCGGCGCCGCTCTCCGCCGCCGCCGTGGCGGCGTCCGTGTCCCCTTCCAGCCGGGCGGCCCACGCGAGTGTCGTCAGGGCGTACCCGCGGGCCCGGGCCGGGCCGACCGTGCGGCCGGTGAGCACGGTCTCCTCGAAGAGCACCGACACCTGACCGCGGCCGTCGCCCTCCACCACGTAGCCCGGTGTCATGACCGGGAAGAAGGGACCGGTCGCCGTCTTGACCTCGTCGAGCAGCCGCAGACTCTCCGAGCAGGCGGCGCGAGCCGTCGCCCCCTCACCGCGACAGGCGGCCCGGACGCAGTCCAGATGTGCGACGGCGGCGAGGACCGACGGCTCACCGGCCTCCCGCGCGAGGGCGCGCGCCCGGTCGAGGGCGGCGCGCCCCCGCACCCACGCGCCGCGCATCCACAGCAGGATCGCCTGCTGATAGCAGGCGTACGCCAGGGCCGACCTGTCCGGCTGCCGCTGCTGGATGCCGACGATCTCGGCGGCGATGTCCTCCAGCGGAGCGCCGTCACCGAGCCGGATCGCCAGCACGGCCCGGCCCATCAGGGCCTTCGCCCGCTGCGGTGTGGGCTCCGGGGCGGCGGCCAGTGCGTCGTCCAGCCAGCGCCCGCCCTCGGCGAGCCGTCCGCGCTCGGGCCAGAACGAGCGCAGGGCCACCGCCAGGCGCAGCCCGCTCTCCGGCCGGTGGCGCAGGAACGAGCGCAGGGCGGCCCGGAGATTGCCGTAGTCCGCCTCCAGCTCCAGTGAGGTCGCACCGGCGGACCCGGCGACCGGCTCACGGTCCCGTGCCTCGGCGAGCCGCAGATAGAACCGCCGGTGCCGGGCCTCGACCCCGGCCGGTTCCCCGCTGGCGCGCAGGAGTTCGGCGGCGTACTGCCGGATCGTCTCCAGCAGCCGGTACCGGGCCTCGCGCGGACCGGCTTCCACGCACACCAGGGACTTGTCGGCCAGCCGGCCGAGGAGGTCCAGCACCGAGCCGGCCGGCACGCCGTCCGCGCAGACGTCCTCGGCCGCCGCGAGCGAGAACCCGCCCGTGAAGACCGCCAGCCTGCGGAACAGGCACTGCTCCTCGCCGTCGAGCAGCCGGTGACTCCACTCCAGGGTGGCCAGCAGCGTCTGCTGCCGGGTCACGCCGTGCCGGCTGCCCCGGCTGAGCAGGGCGAGCGCGTCGTCGAGCCGTTCGGCGATCTGGTCCGGGGCCAGCAAGTGCACCCGGGCCGCGGCCAGTTCCAGGGCCAAAGGCATTCCGTCGAGCCGGAAGCAGATCTGCGCCACGGCCGCCGCGTTCCGCGCGGTCAGCCGGAAGCCCGGGTCCGCGTCGGCGGCCCGGTCCACGAACAGCCGTACGGAGGCGAAGCGGGCCAGTTCCCCGACGGGCGGCAGCCGCCGTGGATCCGGCAGCCCGAGGGACGGCACCCGGAAGGTGCGCTCGCCGTAACTGCGCAGCGGCTCCCGGCTGGTGGCGAGCACCGCGACCCCCGGGCAGCGGGCGATGATCTGCGAGACCAGGGCGGCACACGCGTCGACCAGGTGCTCGCAGTTGTCCAGGACCAGCAGCGTCCGCCGGCCGCCGAGCTGACCCAGCAGTGCTTCCCGGGCCTCGCCGGACGGCGGGAGCTGCAGGCCGAGCACGGCGGCAACGGCCTCGGGGACCAGGTCCGGCTCCGTCAGCGCGGCGAGGTCCACGAACCACGCCCCGTCACGGAATCCGTCGCCGCTGCGGTCCGCCACGGCGAGCGCCAGCCGGGTCTTGCCGCAGCCGCCGGCCCCGGTGAGGGTGAGCAGCCCGCCGCGCCCGAGCAGCCGCCGCACCTCGGCGATCTCCCGCTCCCGTCCGACGAGCTCGGTCGCCGGTGTCGGCAGCCTGCCCCGCCGGCCGTCCGCCGGCCGCTCGCCGGGATCCACCGAGTCGGCCAGCAGGGCCCGGTAGAGGCGGCGGGTCTGCGGGTCGGGATCGGCACCGGTGTCCCGGTGGAGCGTCTCGCGCAGCCGCTCGTACGCCGCCAGGGACTCCCCGCGCCGCCCGGACTCGGCCAGCGTCCGCATCAGGGCCCGCAGCCCCGGCTCGTCCAGCGGGTCCCGGGCGACCAGGGCCCGCAGCACGTCCACCGCCTCGGCCGTACGGTGATCGCGCTCCAGCGCCTCGGCCAGCCCCAGCCGGACGGCCGTGAGCCGGGTCTCCAGCGAGCCGGCCGCCTCGGCCACCCAGGTCTCGTAGCGGTCCTCGGGCAGCAGTTCGGCGCCGGCGAGGTCGAGCGCGGCACGGCAGTCCGCCGCCGTGCCGCCGGACGCGGCCCGCCGGATCGCCTCGTCGAGGCCGTCCAGGTCGACGTGGACTGCGCCGTCCGGCCCGAGCAGCACCATGTCGTCGCGCAGCACGACGATCTCGTCCCGCGCCCCGGCGGAGGCCAGCGCGCGCCGCACGGCGTGCAGCACCTGGTGGAGGTTGTTCGAGGCGGCCGTGATGTCGAGGTCCGGCCACAGGAGGTCGTAGAGCCGTTCCCGGTGCAGCCGGTGGCCCGGCGCCAGGCAGAGCAGTTTGAGCAGGGTCCGGGCCTTGCGCAGCCGCCACGCCCCGGTGGCGACCGGGCGGTCCTCGACCGCCACGGCGAAACCGCCGAGGAGCCGGATACGCACCTCATCGGCCATGACTGTCCTCACGAGCAGGCTACCGCCCGGTGGGCGGACCCACCCCCGCACCGGCCGGGCGTCCGGCCACGTTTGCGGGCTCCGTGAGGGGCAAGCCGCATTCCATGAGTGAACCGACCAAGGGCACGAGCCAGCAGACGCAGGACAAGAAGCGCACGGCCGCCTCGGCGGCGCGTCGCACCGCCGCCGAGGCGACCGCTCCGGCCTCCGGCGCGGCCAAGAAGGCCGAGGAGGCGGCCGGTGACGGCGCGTCAGCGGCGAAGAAGGCCACCGGGCGCGCCGCCGACGGCGTGGCCGGCACGGTGAGCGCGGCGGCCAAGGGCGTCGAGGCGGGGCGGCGGGCCGCCGTCGTGGCCTCGGGCCGGGTCGCCTCGGTGGCCACGACCGCGTGGACGGTCCTCGCCCACCGCAAGATCGTGGCCGCGGGCGTGAGCGCCGGCGTGACCGCGGTGGGCGTCGCGTCCTACGCGGCGGGCCGCCGCTCGGGCCGCCGCACCCAGGGGCCGATCACCCGCTTCACGGGCGGCCGGATCTGACGTCCGGCGGCCCGCGGTGCGGCGGGACCGTCCGCGGACGGCGGCTACCGGACCGCCGCCTTCGGCGGGCGCTCCCGCAGCGCGCCGTATCCGATGAAGTACGCCGGGAGCCGGCCGAGCCGCGATCCGGTGACCAGTGCGGCGAGGCGCCGGGCGCGCGCCGCGCTCCCGAGCGGCGGCCGTCCGTCCAGCACCGGGGCGACGAACCGGGCGTGGGCCGCCCGCTGCAGCGTCTGGGTGACGACCGTGGTGGGGCGGCGCCGGCGCTGCACCCTGCGGACGTCGCGCAGCCCACTGTCCCGCGCCGCAGCGGCGCGGCCAGATACCGCGCGGCGGCCACGGCGTCCTCGACGGCGAGGTTGATGCCGATGCCGAAGACCGGGGACATCGCGTGCGCGGCGTCGCCGATGCACAGCAGTCCCGGCCGGTGCCAGCGGCGCAGCCGGTCCAGGCGTACGTCGAGGAGCCGGACCTCGTCCCATGAGCCGATCCGCCCGGTGCGGTCCGCGATCCAGGGCACGGCGGCGCCGAAGTCGGCCCGGAACCGGTCCAGGCCGGCCGCCCGGCGCCGACGGTCGGTGCCCTTGCGGATGAGCGCGGCGCACTGCCAGTAGTCCCCGCGGTCGATCATCGCGGTGAGGAATCGGTCCCCCGCGCCACCTACCAGCCCGCTCGGGTCGCTCTCCCGGCGCGGCAGCCGGAACCACCAGGCGTCCATCGGGCAGCCGAAGCGGCGCAGGCCCAGCTCGGGCCGGCCGCGTGCCAGGGAGCCACGGCCGTCGCAGGCGACGGTGAGCACGGCGCGCAGTTCGCCGGTGCCGCCGTCGGAGGTGCGGTAGCGCACCCCGGTCACCCGGCCGCCCTCGGTCAGCAGGGCCGTCGCCTCGGTGTTCATCCGCAGGTGGAAGGAGGCCTCGCGCCGGGCCTCGGCCGCCAGCAGGTCGAGCAGGTCCCACTGGGGGACCATCGCCACGTAGTTGTACGGGCCGCGCAGCACCGAGAGGTCGGCGACCGTCACCGGCGAACGCCCGTCACCCAGGGGCAGTCGGACGGTACGCACCCTGCGCTGCGGCAGCCGGGCGAAGCGCCCGGCCAGCCCCAGGTCGTCCAGCAGCGCCAGGGTCGACGGGTGCACGGTGTCGCCGCGGAAGTCACGGAGGAAGTCGCCGTGCTTCTCCAGCACCGTCACCTCCACGCCCGCCCGCGCCAGCAGCAGGGCGAGCACCATGCCGGCGGGACCGCCTCCCACCACACAGCACGTGGTCCGCTCCATCATGCCCCCGCCTCTCCGGAGAACGTTAATTCATCGTCTGATGAATACTGTACTCCTCGGCGGGGGCGTACGGGCGCCCTACCGCCTCCGGCGGCGCCCCGGCGAGCGGCCGGCGGAGTCCACCTCCCGGGAGGCGCCGTCCACCTGGACCGGTTCCTGGACCGAGTCCAGGATGTGCTCGCCGTACAGATCCTGCAGCCAGTTGGTCTGGTAGATGGTGTCGAGGTAGCGCTCGCCGAGGTCGGGCGCGATGGCCACCGCGGTGGTGCCACCGGTGTCGTGCTCGGCGAGCCAGTCGGTCGCCCCGCTGACCACCGTGCCGGTGGAACCGCCGAACAGGAAGCCGCGCCTGGCCATGCGGTGACAGGTGCGGATGGTGTCGGCCTCCTCCACCCGGATCACCTCGTCCACATAGGACTCGTCCAGCAGCGGCGGGCGCATGCTCATGCCCAGACCGGGGATCATCCGGCGGCCCGGCTCCCCGCCGAAGGCCACCGAGCCCACGCTGTCCACCGCGACGATCCGCACCGGGCGGTGCCACTGCCGGAAGAAGCGGGCACAGCCCATCAGGGTTCCGGTGGTGCCCGCGCCGACGAACAGCACGTCCAGGCGCGGGAAGTGGCTGGCGATCTCCGGACCGGTGGTCCGGTAGTGCGCCCGCCAGTTGCCCGCGTTGGTGTACTGGCTCAGCCACACGTACCGGTCGTCGGACTCGCACAGCGAGCGGACGTACTCCAGCCGGGTGCCGAGGAAGCCGCCGTTGGCGTCCAGGTCGGCCACCACGTGCACCTGACTGCCCAGGGCCTCCATCAGCAGCCTGGTCGACAGGTTGCAGCGGGCGTCCGTGACGCACAGGAACCGGTAACCCTTGCTCGCGGCGATCATGCTGAGCGCCACGCCCAGGTTCCCCGACGAGGACTCCACGAGGATGGAGTCCCGCTTCAGGACCCCGTCCCGCTCGGCGCTCTCCACCATCTCGTTCGCGGCCTTCAGCTTGATGGAGCCGGCGAAGTTGAAACCCTCGCATTTCAGGTAGAGGGGGCACCCGAAGATCGACTCCAGGTCGACGAAGAGGTTGCCTTCGTTGAAGGCGTTGGGGGAGGAAATGACGGGCACGGCGGGCCTCCTGGTCCCGGCTGAGGACGGCCTCAGCCGTACCGACGCAGGTCGTGGAAGAAGTCGTCGACGAGGCGGAGGTTCCCCGCCCGGGCCACTTCGTCGTAGACGTACTTTCCGACGGCGAGATCGAGCACGCCGAGACCGAAGGGCGAGAAGATCACCGGCTGGTCCGGCGGCGGCGCGGCCCGCCCCAGCATCACGTCGTTGAGGGTGCCGTTGAGGAAGTCACGGTCGCCGGTACGCTGTTCGACCAGGTGGGGGGAGGTGTCGGCCTTCAGGCAGTGCTCGACGTCGTCGACGAAGTTGGCCGCGCCGAGCAGGATCTCGGGGGCGAGGTCGCGCAGCGACACGTGCAGCACCACGGGGTTGTGGTCGAACCAGGCCGGGGACGTGACGTGCGGCCGGCCGGCGACGGTGGCGAAGACCACGAGGTCGCTGGAACGGACGAGCGCCTCGGCGCTGTCGTGGACGGTGACCCGCGCCGCGGTGCCGGTCCCGCGCAGATAGCCGCTGAAGCCGGCCGCGCTGTCGGGGGACACGTCGTGCACGCCGATCGAGTCGAACGCCCAGCCGGTGCCGGCCAGGAAGGTGTGGATGTACCGGGCGATCAGGCCGGTGCCGAAGAAACCCACGCGGGTCGGGCGGGCACGGGTGCGGCTCAGCCAGTCGGCCGCCAGCGCGGCGGAGGCCGCGGTCCTGGTGGCGCTGATGATGGAGCTCTCCATGCACGCGAACGGGTAGCCCGTGTCGTGGTCGTTGAGGATGAGCACCGCGGAGGCCCGGGGCAGCCCGGCGCTCACGTTCTCCGGGAAGCTGGAGATCCACTTCACGCCGTCCACGTGCACCGAGCCGCCGATGGAGGCCGGCAGCGCGATGATCCGGGAGGTGGGCCGGTCGGGGAAGCGCAGGAAGTACGACGGCGGGTTCACCGAGTCCCCGGCGCCGTGCAGCCGGTAGGTCGCCTCGACCAGCTCCACGAGCTGTTTCTCGCGGCCCCCGAGCGCCTGCTGCACCTGCTCGCCGGAGATCACCGCGAACGTCGGCACGGTGGCCGGGACGGGCGTGGCCGGCTGGGTCCCGGTCGACAGAAGATGGGTCATCGCTCACTCGCCTCCGGGGTCGGGCAGCCGTCGGCCAGGCGCCGCGGTTCGGCCATGCCGACCACCACCTGCCGCTCACCGGTGAAGGGCTCCCTGCTGTGCGCGGTGCGGATGTTGTCCACCAGCAGCAGGTCACCGGCCTGCCAGGGCTCGCGCCTGGTGTGCTTCTCGTACGTCGTGTTGAGCGACTGGACGACGTCCTCGCCGATCGGGGTGCCGTCGCCGTAGCGGGTGTTGAACGGCAGGCCGTCCGCGCCGTACTCGTCCACCAGGTACTCGCGCACCTCCGGGGCGAGGGTCCACTCGTTGAGGAACGCGATCTGGTTGAACCAGCAGCGCCTGCCGGTCAGCGGGTGCCGCACCACGGCGCTGCGGCGCTGCTGGGTGCGCAGCGAGCCGTCCGGCTGCCAGTGGAAGTCGATGGCGTGCGAACGGCAGTAGCGTTCGATCTCGTCGCGGTCCTCGGTGCCGAACGACTCCGCGAGCGAGGCCCCGATCTCGTCGTTGTAGCTGCGGGTCAGCAGCCAGCCCTCGCGCTCGAACCGTTCGGCCAGACCGGCGGGCAGCGCCCTGAGCACTTCTTCGGCGTCGGCCACGGCCGTCGCGCCGCCCTCTTCGGGCGCGGTCAGACACGCGAACAGCATCAGGCCTGGCACCTCCAGCGTGTAACTCAGCTCGTGGTGCATGCACATCGGCTGGTTGGCCGGCCAGGCCGTCGAGGAGTACAGCCCCGGACCGAGGGGCTCCCGGGGGGCGAACGCCTCCCGCTCCGTCATGAGGGCGCCGGCACCGGCCAGCTTCGCGAAGACGGCACCGGCCTCGTCCGCGTCCCGCAGTCGCAGGCCGCGGACCAGGAGGGCCCCGTGCTCGGTGACCCGCGCGCGCAGCGACTCGCGGTGCTCGGCCGCCCAGCTCGCCGCGTCACCGGGGGAGTCGACGCGCAGCAGGGCGGGACTGTCCGGCCGGGGCTCCACGTCGAGCGAGGTGGCCAGAGGTGAGGAGGACATCTCGGATTCCTTTCGTTGCCCGGCTGCGGGCTCGGCGAGGTTCAGGAAGGGGCCAGGGGCGCCACGGCGGTCAGGACGGCTCGGGCCGCCTCGTCCGGTCGCGTGCGCGGGAAGTAGTGACCGCCGTAGGGGAGTTCGTGCAGCTCCACGTGGCCGGCCAGCAGCAGCCAGTCCCGATGGCGGTCGGCGTGCCCGGCGGTGTGCGGGTCGTCGGCGGCGACGACCACGGTGACCGGGGCGGCCAGCCGCGCCGCCGGCGGGTTCCGCAGCGCGTCGCGGAAGTAGCGGTGCGCGGACACGCAGTCGTGCCGGTAGGCGGCACCGATGTGCCCGGCGTGCCGGTCGTTCAGCTCCGCGAGTTCGGTGTAGCCGCTGTCCGAGGTCAGCCGGGCGGCGATCTCGGCGTCGCTTCGGCCGGTCAGCTCCTCGGCGGCGGCCCGCCGCTCCTCGGCGGTGCCGAGCAGCTGCGCGCCGAGGAACACCCGGGTCACGTCCACCCCGCGCGCCTCGAGCCGTCTGGCCGTCTCCACGGCCGGCGCGGCGCCCGACGAGTGACCCCAGATCATGACCCGGGTCAGACCGCGCGCGGCGATCTCGTCGGAGACCCGCTCCGCCACCCGCGTGATCGGCGCGAACGGCTCGGGTCGGTCGGACAGGTCGTGGCCGGGCAGGTCGACCGCGAGGACCGGCAGGCCGCCGCCCGCCAGCGCACTCGCCATCGGCTGGTAGTTGACGGCGTTGCCGCCCGCGTAGGGGAAGCAGATCAGGGCGCACTCCGCGGTACCGGCCGCCCGCGACAGCGGCTGGAGCAGTTCGGTGCGCTGCCGGCCCGCGCCGTCGAGCAGGGCCGCGAGGTCGCCGAGGACCGGGTGCCGGGTGATGTCCTTCAAGGACACCGCGCGGTCGAGCGCGATGGTGAGCCGGACCGCCGTCAGAGAGGTGCCGCCGGAGTCGAAGAAGTGGTCCGTCCGGCCGATCCGGTGCTCGGGCACGCCGAGCAACTCGGCCCAGGCGGCCGCCAGTTTCCGCTCGGTCGGGGTGAGCGGGGCACCGTCCCGCTCCGCGGCGCCGTCGCCCGCCACGGGCTCCGGCGTCTGCTCGGCCAGCACGGTGAGCGCCTTGCGGTCGATCTTGCCGTTGGCGGTCAGCGGCAGTTCCGGCCGCACATGGAAGGCCGACGGAATCATGTAGCCGGGCAGCACGCCACCCAGCGACTCCCGCAGCGTCTCCACCGGCTGTCGCTCACCCGTGTAGTAGGCGATCAGGTGCTTGCTCCCGCCGCCCTGCTCGGCGACGACCACCGCGGCGTCCCGCACCCCGGGCACCCGCAGCAGCGTGTTCTCGATCTCGCCGATCTCGATCCGGAAGCCGCGGATCTTGACCTGGTTGTCCCGGCGGCCCAGGAACTCCAGCTTGCCGTCCGGGTGCCAGCGCCCCCAGTCACCGCCCAGGTAGAGCCGCTCACCCGGCCGGTACGGATCCTCGCGGTACGCCTCCCGGGTGCGCTCCGGGTCGTTGACGTACCCCCGGCCCACACAGACGCCGGAGAACGCGATCAGTCCCGGGGCGCCCATCGGCACCAGTGCCAGCCGTTCGTCCACGACGAGGACGCGGACGTTGCTGACCGCGCGGCCCAGCAGCACCCGCTCGGGCACCCGGTCCATGACCTCGTGGTTGGTGTCGTCCGAGGTCTCCGTCAGGCCGTAGGCGTTGACCAGCCCGATGTCCGGCCGGCCGGCGAACCACCGCTGGACCAGCTCCCGCTTCAGCGCCTCACCGGTCACCGACACACGGCGCAGATCGGGAAGGGCCCGGGGGTGCCGCTCCAGATACGCGACCACGACCTCCAGGTACGAGGGCACGACCTGTGCCACGGTGACCCGGCCTGCGGCCAGCGTGTCGACGAACCGCTCCACGTCCACGATCACGTCCTGCGGAACCAGCAGCGTCCGCCCGCCCACCAGCAGCGCGGACACCAGTTGCCACAGCGAGATGTCGAAGCACTGCGGAGCCGTCTGCGCCACCACCGAGCCCTCGCCGATCCCCAGGTCGTCGATCTTGGCGAAGAGGTGGTTGAGCATCCCGGCGTGCTCGCACATGGCTCCCTTCGGCTCGCCGGTGGAGCCGGAGGTGAAGTAGATGTAGGCGAGCTGTCCGGCGTCGACCCGCACCCCGGGGTCGTCGTCGGCGTGCGGCTCCGCGTAGGCCTCCTCGACCAGCAGCTTCGCGGTGTCCGTCAGCGTGGTGAGCGCCTCGTCGAGGGTGCCGGTGCTGCCGGACTCGGTCAGCACCAGCCGGCAGCCGGCCCGGGACAGGGTGGCCGCGATCCGGCCGGCGGGGAAGTGCGGCTCGATCGGCAGGTACACGCCCCCCGCCTTGAACACCGCCAGGGTCGCGGCCAGCCAGTCGAGGTCGCGCTCGGTGACCACGGCGACCACGTCCTCACGGCCGACCCCGCGGGCCAGCAGGGCGTGTGCCAGCCGGTTGGCGCGCGCGTTGAGCTCGCCGTAGGTCCACTCCCGGTCGCCCCGCACCGCGGCGACGGCCCGCGGATGCTCCCGCGCCCGCCGCTCGAACAGTTCGTGCGCCCGCGCGTCCGGCAGCGGCCGGTGCGGCCCGGCGAACCCTTCGAGCTGCTCACGCACCTCGTCGTCGCCCAGCAGGCTCTGCCGCGCGTGCTCGGCGTCCACGTCGGCCGCCATCAGCCGCAGCGCCGTCAGGTGGTAGCCGGCGATCCGCTCCGCGCAGGCGGCGTCCAGCACGTCCGTGCGGTACCGCAGCCGCAGCACCGGCCGCCCGCCCAGGCCGGACCAGCGCACCTGCAGCACACCCTCGTCGGCGAACCCGTCCCCGGCGTCCGGGGGCCCGAGCACGGCCTCGTACGACGGCTCGGCCAGGCCCAGTTCCCGGCGCAGTTCCGCCAACGGGAACTCCCGGTGCTCCCGTACCTCCGCCTCTGCCCGCCGGGCGGCGGACACCAGGTCCCGCCAGGATCCCGGGGGGACGGTGAGACGGCAGGGCAGCGGCTCTCCGCGCGCGCCGGCGGCGTACCCCGTCACCACGTCCTGCTCGCCGGAGAGGGCGGCCAGCACCTTGGCGTGCGCCGCCAGGAGCAGCGCCCCGGCCGGCGCCCCGCACCGCTCGGCGAGGCCGTGCACCGCCTCGGCGACGTCGTCCGGTACGGGTGCCTCGTGCTCCGCCGTGCCCGGCACCGGCTCCCGCACCCATCGCGGCACCGCGGTGGAACCGCCGGCCGTCAGCACCCGGCTCCAGAACTCCCGGTCCGCATCCACGCGCGTTCTCATCGAATGGCCTTCCTCAACTCACCGTCACCGAAGTGGCGCCGGCCGGGCACGGGGGTGCCGCCAGGTCGCCGTCACCGGGCCGGCCGGCGGCCTCGGGCATGTCCACGGCGGGGTTGCCGCCCCACCGGGCGTGCGGCGGGACCTCCTCGCCCTTCATCAGGAAGGAGTCGACCTCCAGAACCGCGCCGTCACCCACCGTTACGCCGTAGTGCACATGGGCGCCGACGCCCAGCGTGCAGCCGTCCCCGAGGGTGGTGCCCTCGGATTTGAAGGTGCCGTCCTCCTGCGAGTGGCACTGGATCTTGCTCCCGGCGTTCAGCGTGCAGTCGTCGCCGATGACGGTGAGGGTCCGCTCCGTCAGGTAGCAGCCGTCGTCGAACACCCGCCGCCCGATGCGCACGCCCATCAGGCGCCAGGCGAGGCTCTTGAAGGGGGTGCCATTGAAGATGTTGAGATGGCGGTCCGGAACCTTCCACAGGCGCTCGTGCCGCCAGAACAAGGGGTCGTAGATGGAGTACAGCTGGGGGCGCAGCCGGCGGAATCGCATGATCAGGCGTTCCACCAGGACGTGGTAGAGCGTGGTGAACAGCAGCGTGACCGCCAGGTAGAGGGCGATGACCGCCTGTCCGGCGGCGCCGTACAGGTCCACCGAGACGAGGGCGAACAGCGTGAGCCCGAAGGTGTGCACCCACCGGGCGAACAGCATCACGCCCATCGAGCGCAGGTTGTAGCGGTTCTTCGCCGCCAGCCGCCGGCGCAGTGTCTCGCCGGTCCTCAGGTCGTCGAACCGCGCGTCCCGCTCCACCGTCCGGGGAATCTCGAAGCACGGCGAACCGAGCAGTCCGACGCCTTCTCTGACCTCCCCGTCGAGGGGCACCATCACCTTCGTCGCCAGCAGGCAGTTCTCTCCCGTCCGGCCCCCGGCGGGGTACGCGATGTTGTTGCCCAGGAAGTTGCGCGCCCCGATCGACGCCCGGGAGAGCCGGAACGACGTGCTGGAGTAGTCCGCGTTCACCACGGAGAGCCCGTCGGCCACCATGGTGCCGCTGCCGACGGAGACCAGGAACGGCGTCTCGTGCTGCACCTCGGTGCCGAAGTTCGAGCCCGTCTGCTCGACGTGCGACAGGTCGTATCCGAGCCCGCGCAGATAGTGCACGATGTAGGAGCTGTCGCCGAACAGCCAGGCGAAGAACCTGATGTTCGTCATCCGGGCCGTCGCCCGGTGCACCGCGTAGTGGAATCCGTAGAGCGGGTACACCCGGTCGGGCCTGACCAGGAGATTCAGCAGGCGCGGCACGGTGTACAGCACCAGCAGCCCGCCCACCACGAAGCCGCCGAACAGGACGAGGGACACCAGCAGCGCGTCGGGGATCAGCTCGGCCCGCGACAGCGCCGCCGTCTGCGGGTCCAGCCGCTTGCCGAGCGCCGGGACCTCGGTGAACAGCATGTACATGCCGCCCACGGCCAGGGGGATGTACAGGAAGAAGAGCTGGGCCAGCGTCATGAACCCGAACCAGGCGCGGCGCACGGTCCCGCACGCGGCCGGCTCGACGCGTACGTAGTCGGTACCGCCGGGCTCGGCCGGGGAGCCGTGCCAGCGCTCGCCGTCCGGGACCGCCTGGCCGCGGTGCAGCGCCGAGGAGTGGCCGATCTGGGCGTCGTCGCCCATCGACGTATCGATGTCCAGGACGGTCTTCTCGCCGACGAACGCACCCCGGCCGAGGGTGATCCGGCCGGTCTGGATGTGCCCGGAGTGGGCCCGGTAGCCGAGGAGGAACGCGTCCTTGCGGATCACGGTTCCGGCGCCGATCGTCACCAGGTCGGTGCAGACCGGCATGGAGCGGGAGAGGATCGTGACCCCCTTGCCGATCCGTGCGCCCAGGGCCCGCAGGTACAGCACGTACAGCGGGTTCCCGACGAAGAGGATCATCGGGTTGGCGTGCAGCAGTACCTTCAGGAGCCAGAAGCGGAGGTAACGGGGGCCCCAGAGCGGGAACTCGTCCGGCTTCCAGCGGCCCACGAGCACCCACTTGGCGGCGACGGGGAACACGCACAGGGCGATGAACCCGACGCCGCCGAACAGCAGCGACCGCACATAGATGCCGGCCGCTCCCGAGCCGGCCGCGATCCACTGGTACCCGCGGTCCATGATGAACCCGGCGGCCAGGGAGTACGTCAGGAAAATCAGCAACTGGGAGAAACCGCACAGGAAATGGTTACGGCTGCTCGTGCGCGGTACCCGTTCCGGCGAAGCGGCCGGTGACACGGCGGCGGCAGTGGCGGGCGAGGCGGCCTCGGGAGCGGTTTCGGAGAGGGCCGCCGCCAGGCTCCGGATCGTGGGATAGCGGTAGATGTCCTTCATGGAAGGGGACGGCAGGTCTGCCCTCTTCCTGACCCGGGCGCAGAACTGGGCCATCACCAGGGAGTTGGCGCCGAGGTCGGTGAAGAAGTGCCCGTCCACCGGTACGTGCGGGGCGCCCACGACGTCGGCGAGCGCGACGGCGAGTTCCCTCTCGGTGTCCGCTCCCGCCGGACCCGCGTCGTTCCGACTGGTGATGGTGCCTTCGTCCGGTCCTGCTATCTGGACCTCGGAGGACTGTTCCACCATTCGATCTCCTGCAGGGCTTCAGGGACAGCCGACGGCGGAGCGCGGCCGGCCCGCGGTCCGAGAGGACCGGGATGCGGCCCGACCGGGCCGTCGGAGGTTCTTGGCGTGTCATTCCTGATCACGAACCGCCAGCTTCAGTTTCGGTCGATCACCGTGAGGCTGCCACTTCGCGGCCTTGGTCATGTTTATTACGAATGACCTGGATGCCGGGATTTCCCCGGTCCTCCGGCGGCCCGGGGCCGCGCAGGGGATCACCCGACCGGCGGTGCTCGGAGCGCCCGGCGAAGCCGTCCACGCCCGTCCGGCCGACCGCGCATGCTCGTGTGAGCCCTGTACGCGCCCCCGCGGGGTCGAGCAGACTCCGCCGTGCCGGAGCGCGGGACACCGGGACACCAGGGCACCGGGACACCGGAGGGCCGTCACGCCGGCTGCCCAGTCGCCCCCAGGAAGGCAGGTCGGCCACCGTGCTGCTGCGTCTGCCCACATCCGTGTCCGAAGCGCAGGAGTGCCTGGCCGAAGGGGCCGTACCGGTCGGCGGGGCCACCCTGGTGTGGGCCGCCTGGCAGCGGGACGGCTTCCCCGCGCGGGCCATGTCCCTGCGGGAACTGCCGGAGGCCAACGTGATCGGCCGGGAGGCGCTGGGCGCCGCCGTGGTCCTCGCCCGCCTGGACGACCGGGTGCCGGACGTGCTGCGCCGCGCCGCCGCCTCGGTGGGCACCGGAGCCGTACGCCGGACGGCCACGGTCGGCGGCAACCTGGTGGGCAGCACCCTGCGCTGTCTGCTCCCGCCCGCGCTCGTGCTCGGCGCCCGCGCCAGGGTGCTGTGCCCGGACGGCGTCCGCGAGACCGGCCTCGCGGACGCGGCGGCGGAGCGCGCGGTGCTGCTCGGCGTCCACTGGCGGGAGCCGGTCGCCGCCGCGTACCGCAAATTCCCCGGCGTGGACGGCGGCCCGCCGCCCCTGGTCGTCGCCTCGGCGCTGCACGACGGCGAGCGGGGCCCGCGCCTCCGCGTCGCCGTGCGGACCGGCTACGACGTGCTCGGCGAGGAAGTCCACGGCGGCGCCGGCGCCGAGGACACGCTCGGCCTGCTGCGTGCCACGTCCCTGGGCGGCCTGCCGCCGGTGGCCTGGGAAGCCGTCCGGGAGCAGGTGGTGGGCCTCCTGGACCGGCCGGAGGCGCGCTGAGCGGTACGCGCCGCGTCAGGCCCACAGCTCCCGGCTGTCGCACACCTGGGCCCCCATGTTCCGCTCCATCATGCGCAGTGCCGCCTCCGCCAGATCCGCGTGGATGTGCGCCACCGCGTCCCGGGGGATCACCACGTCGAAATGCCGGATGTGGGCGTCGAGGGACGAGTAGAGCACGCACTGCTCGGTGACCTGGCCGGACAGCACGAGCCGCTCGATTCCCTGCTGGTGGAGCAGGTACGTCAGCGGGGTGTCGAAGAAGATCGAGTGGCGGGCCTTCACCACGAACAGGGAGCTCCGGTCGGGCCGCAAGGGCTCGACGAGTTCGGTGTGCGGGCCGGCCAGCGCGTGCTCCAGCAGTTCGCCGTGGTGGGAGCGCCACTCGCCGAAGTTGTCGTTCACGTAGATCACCGGCACGTCCTTCCGCCGGGCCCGTTCCAGGAGGCCGGTCAGCACGGGAACGACGGAGGTCACCGAGGGCAGCAGCAGATCGGCGTCCTTGTGGTCATAGGTGTTGATCATGTCGATGACGATCAGCGCGGTCTTGCCCATAACGGCAGGGTTCCACTCCGCGGCGTCCGCCAACCGGTCGGTGACAGATAACGATCTCGGCGAACACCTTGCGTTATCCACCTGCCGTTCTAGCCTCCGGCCATGGCTTTTCTATCGCGTCGCCGCCGAGGGGCACGCCTGGCGCCGGAGCTCGGCGACCAGGACCTGGGCAGGCTGCTGAAGTCGCTGCTGGCGACCACGAGGACCGGAACGATCGCGACGACGGACCTGTGCGCCGCCCAGCTGTCCCGGCTCCTGGCCCAGGAGCCCGGCGACTGGGACCGCCGTACGCACCGCATGAGTGTGCTGGGCGGTTTCCTGGCCGGATCGCATCTGGCGCGGTCCTGGGCGGCGCGCGAGCCGCGCGACGCGAACGCACTCGTCCTGCACGCCTGGACCGAGGTCGCCCACGCCCGGACGCGGGGGAGCCTGGACGACGCGGCCGGCACCGTGGACCGCTGTCTGCGGGCCGCCGGACTCGCGCCGGAGGATCCCACCCCCTGGGTCGCCCTGCTGGCGGTGGCACGCGTGGAACGCTGGGCGCAGCCCCGGGTGTTCGGGGTGTGGAACGAGGTGCTCGCGCGCGACCGCTGGAACCGTGAGGCCTACTTGAGCATGCTGGGCTATCTGAGCCCGGAGGAGGCCGGATCACGCATCCAGGTGCTGGAGTTCGTGGACACCCTGCGGGCCCGAATGCCCGCGAACGCCCCCTGCGCGGGGACGGAACTCACCGCGCAGGTACAGCAGTACCAGGCCGTGCTCGACCGGGGCGGGTTCGAGGCGCTGGTGGCGCGCAACCACTGGTCCCAGGCGATGGCGGCCCAGGCCCTCGACCGGGTCGTCGACACCTGGGTGCGGCCGGGGTTCCTGAGCCATGCCGCGGCCCCGGCCGATCTCAACGTCCTCGCCTACGCGTTGCTGGCCGCCGACCGGCGGGTGGCGGCCCGTGCGGTCTTCGAGCTGCTCGACGGCACCGTCACCGCCTGGCCCTGGCAGGCCGGCGGTGATCCGGTGCAGGAGTTCGAGCAGGCGCGGCGCAAGGCGACGGCCGGTATGTGACCGGCACCGGCCGCCGTCTCAGAGGGCGCCGGTGAGCAGGGGGAGATAGCCGAGGGAGTGGCCGGCCGCCGTCGGGTGGTAGGACTCGCCGAGATCCAGCCAGTCGACGCTGTGCAGCCAGGGTTCGGCCGAGCAGATCCCGTGCCCGTCGAAGACGGTCCGTACGTCGACGAAGGTGAAGCCGTGGGCGGCGGCGCGCGCGGCGAGCACCTGGTTGAGGTGGTCCGAGGCCTCGTTGAGCGCGGACCGCTCGGTGTCCGGCAGGCCGCCCGAGCAACTGCCGTGCAACTGGTACAGGCGCGGATAGCCGAGCACGACGACGCGGGCGGCGGGCGCCTTGTCGCGGATGGCCGAGTAGAGACGGTCGAGGTCGCCCGGCAGCGTCTCGTCGGTGGCGGAGCGGGCCTTGGCCACGGCGGACAGGCACGTGCCGCTGCCGCCCAGCACGCAGGCCGCCATCACGCTGGTGAAGCCCGCGTCCCGGCCGCCCGCCGTGATGGTGACCAGACCGGTGCGCGGGCCGAGCGGGCCGAGTTGCTTGTTCAGCACGTCGCCGGTCCTGGCGCCGTCGCAGGCGGTGAAGCTGAACGACGAGGGGGAGTGGGCCGCGGCCCACAGGGCCGGGAAGGACAGGCTGCTGCGCAGGCAGCGCGGCGCGGCGGTGAGGTAGCTGCCGGCTCCGACCCCCGCCGAGTAGGAGTCACCGAGGGCCACGTAGCCCGTGGCCGCGATGCCTGGTGCCGCCGCCGTGGCCGCGGGACCGGCGAGGGTGCAGGCGGCCGCGAGGAGCAGGGCGGCCGCCCAGGGCGCTGTTCGGGACTTTCTCATGACTCTCCTCTATCCCGCCCCGGCCGGCCCCGCCCGCCCTGGACGCCCGTGCGGACCGGTCGAGTTGACGGATGCCGCCGCGCGTGGCGGGTCCGGGGACGCCCCGTGAGGGCAGGAGCGCGGGCCGGACGCGGGCACCGCGGTGACGTGCCGTCCCCCGGCGGAGTTCACCCGATGAGCCGTCACCCGCCCGGCGGCGTACCGGCCGCCGCTTACATCGTTGAGTTGCCCCCTGCATTGGCATGGACCTGACCACGAACAGGGACTAAGCTCTGCCCCGCCACGCATGAGAGCGCTCTCAGACATCGGCTGTTCCACCCCCACTCCTGGAACGACGAAGGGCAACCCCCATGAGACGCACCAGACTTGCGCATGCCGCCGTGTCCGCACTCCTCGTCCTCGGCGGACTGAGCGCGGCCGGCACCTTCCCCGCCTCAGCGACCGGCTCCGCGGCCGGACCCACCACTACCGCACGATCCGCCGAGCCCGCCTCCGACGGGATCGTCACCGCCATGCGGCGCGACCTCGGCCTGACCCGCACCGAGGCGGTGGCCCGGCTCGCCGCCGAGAAGACCGCCGCCGCCCTCGACCCCAAGGCACGCCGCACGGCCGGCGCCGCCTACGCGGGCTCCTGGTTCGACGCCCCGAGCGGGCGCCTGACCGTGGCGCTCACCCGGAACGCCCCGGCAGCCACCCGCCGGGCGATCGAGCGATCCGGCGCCATCCTCCGCACCGCCGAGCACAGCGCCCGGCAACTGGACGCGGCCAAGGCGCGCATCGACCGGCTGACGGCACCCTCGGGGATCAGCGGCTGGCACGTCGATCCGAAGGCCGGCACGGTAGTCGTGGAGGTCGTACGCGGCGAACGCGCCGACAACGATGTCCGGCGCTTCCTGTCCCAGGCCCGCCGGACCGGGCCCGTCACCGTCGAGGCCTCCGCCGCCCCGAGGACCCTCGCCGCCGGCACGGTGGGCGGCGACCCGTACTACACCGGCAACGTCCGCTGCTCCATCGGCTTCTCGGTGTACGGCGGCTTCGTCACGGCCGGGCACTGCGGGCAGCCCGGCGCCGGGGTCAGCGGCTGGGACCGCTCCTACATCGGCACCTTCCAGGGCTCCTCCTTCCCGGACAACGACTACGCCTGGGTCAGCGTCGGCAGCGGCTGGTGGACGGTGCCGGTGGTGCTCGGCTGGGGCACGGTGCCGGACCAGCTCGTACGCGGTTCCAACGTGGCGCCCGTCGGCTCCTCCGTCTGCCGTTCGGGCTCCACCTCGCACTGGCACTGCGGCACGGTGCTCGCGCTGAACGAGACCGTCAACTACAGCCAGGGCGCGGTGCACCAGCTCACCAAGACCAGCGCCTGCGCCGAACCCGGTGACTCGGGCGGCTCCTTCATCACCGGCGACCAGGCCCAGGGCGTCACCTCCGGCGGCTGGGGCAACTGCTCCAGCGGCGGCGAGACCTGGTTCCAGCCGGTCAACGAGATCCTGGGCCGGTACGGTCTGACCCTGCACACCTACTGACCGCACGCGGCGGCTCGGGGGGTTCCGCGCCCGGCGCGGAGCCCCCACCCGCGACCCCGGCACCCCGGGGCGGCGAGAGCGTCCGCGTGACGACACCACCGCGGAACGGATCTCCACCCACCATGCGCGACACCTGGACCACCCGCCCCGAGACCGCCGCCGACGCGGCCGCCGTCCGCGAGATCCACCTCGCCGCCTTCGACACCCCGCTGGAGGCCGGCCTGGTCGACGCCCTGCGCGCCGATCCCGCCTGGATCGACGGGCTGTCCTGGGTCAGTACCGGAACGGACGGCACACCGGCCGGCCACGCGCTGCTGACCCGGTGCCACATCGGTGACGTTCCGGCCCTGTGTCTCGGCCCCGTCGCCGTGCGCCCGGAGCACCAGCGCGCCGGCGCCGGATCGGCGGCCGTGCGCGCCGCGCTCCGGGCCGCCGGGAGCCTGGGCGAGCGCCACGTCGTGGTCCTCGGACATCCGGAGTACTACCCGCGCTTCGGCTTCGTCCGCGCCTCCGCCCACGGCATCCGTCTCACGATCGACGTACCCGACGAGGCCGTGATGGCCCTCGCGCTGGACGCCGGCAGCCCGCTGCCCGCGGGAACCGTGCGCTACGCCGAGCCGTTCGGCATCTGAGACGACCCGGCCGCGCGGGGCACCGCCGCCCCGCGCGGCCGGGTCGTCTCAGATGCCCGGCGGGTCACTGGCCGCCGAGTCCGGTCGTGGCGACGGACTTGACGATGTGACGCTGGAAGAAGACGAAGACCACGACGAGCGGGAGCGCCGCGAGCACGGCGGACGCCATGGTCTGCGCGTACTGGATGCCGTAGGCGTCCTTCACCGAGGTGATGCCGACCGGCAGGGTCATCAGTCCCGGGTCCGACGTCGAGACGAACGGCCACAGGAAGTTGTTCCAGGCCCCGATGAACACGAAGATCGCGACGGCCGCCAGCATCGGCCGCGACAGCGGCAGCAGCACGGACCAGAAGACGCGCCAGTGGCCCGCGCCGTCGATGCGCGCGGCCTCCTCCAGCTCCCGCGGCAGCGAGTCGAAGTGCTTCTTCAGGATGAACACCATGACCGGCGCCACCGTCTGCGGGAGGATCACCGCCGCGTAGGTGTCGACCAGGTGCAATGTGAGCATCTGCCGGAACCACGGCACGATGAGCAGCTGCGGCGGCACCAGCACCGCCGCCACGGTGAGCGCGAACAGCCACCGGCGCCCGGCGAACACCGTGCGGGAGAAGGCGTATCCGGCCATGGCGGAGACCAGCACCGTGACGATCGTGACCGCCGAGGACACCAGGAAGCTGTTGAGCATCCACAGCGGAAGGTCGCCGCGCTCCCACACCGTCGAGAACCCGTGCAGGGTGAAACCGTGCCGGGGCAGGAACCACTGCCCGGGATCGCTCGCGTCCTGCTCGGACTTGAACGCGGTGAGCAGGGCCCAGGCCATCGGCAGCAGCCACACGAGGGCCAGTACCGCGAGCACGGCCAGGGCCAGTCCCCGGGCGAGCCGGCTCTCCCCGAGGGTGAGGTTCCGGTCCGGCCGGGCGGCCCGGCGCGGCCCGGCCGGGCCTCTCGGCGGACGGGCGGCGCGGTCCGGCGCGGCCGGGCGGACGGGCAGTTCGGTGGAGGTCATGTCACTTCTCCCGGCGGCGGAGGGCGGCGTACTGGGCCGCGGAGGCGATGAGGACGAGGGCGAAGAAGACGTAGCTGACCGCCGAGGCGTAGCCCAGCCGGTATCCGGTGAAGCCGACGTCGTACATGTACTCGATGACCGGGCGGGTCGAGTTGTTCGGGCCGCCCTTGGCCAGCAGGTACACCTGGTCGAACACCTTCAGCGAGGCCAGGATCTGCAGCACGGTGATGACGCCGGTGATCCGGCTGAGCTGCGGCAGCGTGATCGACCACAGCCGCCGCCAGGCACCCGCCCCGTCGATGGCCGCCGCCTCGTACAGGTGGTCCGGGATCGCCTGCAACGCGGCCAGGTACAGCAGGAAGTTGAAGCCGACGGTCCACCACAGGGTGGTCAGCACGATCGCCCACATCGCCACGGACTCGTCGCTCAGCCAGGACACCGGTCCGAGGCCGGCCGCATCCAGGAGGTGGTTCAGGAGCCCGAGGTCCGGCTGGTACAGCCAGATCCACAGCAGGCTCACCACGCCGACCGGGAGCAGATAGGGCGCGAAGAACGCCAGCCGCCACACCCACTGGCCAGGCAGGCCGGTGTGCACGAGCAGCGCCATGCCGAGCGCCACCGCGACGAGCGGGACCGTCGACAGGACGGTGAACCACACGGTGTGGCCCAGGGAGCGCCACATCTCGGCGTCCCCCAGGGCCTCGGCGAAGTTGTCCAGGCCGACGAAGGACGGGGTGTGGGCCGACAGCGAGGTGTCGGTCAGGCTCATCCACAGGCCCTGGACCAGCGGCCACACCATGAACAGGGCGAACAGGACGAGGAAGGGCAGCGCGAACAGCAGGCCCGGGGGGAACAGCCGGCGCGCCGACGGGGCCCCGGGGCGGGGCGAGGCGTGGGGAGAGGACATCGTTGTGCCTCCTGCGCGGTGGATCGCGGCCGGGTCAGGCCGGGCTGGGCTTGGAGAGGAAGGTGTTGAGGCGCCGCACCATCGCGCGCGCCGCGCGGTCGGGGGCGAGACCGTCGAGCAGGGCCTGCTGCAGGACCTGCGACATGGCGTTCTGGAAGTCCGAGCCGGCGCCCGCGAACCACACGGACGGGTCGAGCACCACATGGTCCTGGGCCTTGGCGTAGTGCGACTGCGGCTGGAGTCCGGCGTACGCCGACGTACGGGTGACCGGGCCGTAGGCGGGGATGTGCCCGGCCGTCGCCCAGATCTGGCCGGCCTTCAGCAGCGCCGCCACCGCCTGGTGGGTACGACGGCGGTGCCCGGGGTCGGGGTCGGGGTGGTGCGGCAGGACGAAGGAGTGCGAGTCGGCGTAGACGGCCGGGGTGCCGAACACCGTCGGGAACGGGGCGGCCCCCACGTTCCTGTCCGCGCTCCGGAAGGTGCCGAGCTCCCACTCGCCGGAGAGGATCATCGCCGTCTGCCGGTTGGTGAAGGCGGCGATCGCCGAGGCGTAGTCGAGCCGCCTGGGGTTCACCCGGCCGTCGACGATCCTGGCCATGAAGGCGATGACCTCGGCCATCCGGTCGACGTCGACCTCGGCCGGCCCGCCCCGCGGCAGCCGGAACGCCCCGCCGGTCTGCCGGTACAGCCCGTAGAACAGCCGCCATCCCTGGGCGGTGTCGGTGACGTACCCGAAGGCGATGCCCTGCTTGCCCGAGGCCTTCGCCAGTTCGCGGCCCGCCGCCAGGAACCGGTCGGGGGAGGAGAACGCCTCGGTGTCCAGCGCCCCGTCCCGGGTGAGCAGGCCGGCCTCGCGGGCCGGTTCCGGGTGGTAGAAGACGATGAACGGGTGCGTGTCCAGGGGGATCGCGTAGGTGCGCCCCTCGAACTGGGTCCGGGACCACACGGCCTTGGTGAAGGCGTCCTCGGTGATGCCGTACTCCGCCAGGACGTCCAGGTCCCACGGGTCCAGCAGCCCGGTGGGGGCGTAGCCGGCCAGCCGGGACATGTGGGAGACCGCCACGTCGGGACCGCGCCCGCCGGCCGAGGCCATGGCGAGCTTGGTGTAGTACGGGGTGCCCCACTCCAGCACGGTGCGCTCGACGCGCGTGCCCGGCATGTCGGGGCGCGCCGCGCGCACCATGTCGTTGAGCAGTCCGCCGTCGGCCCCGCTGAACAGGTCCCACAGTCGGACGGTCGAGGCGTCGGCCGCCTGGGCGGAACCGCAGCCACTGAGCGCACCTGCGCCCAGGGCCGCGGCACCGGAGGCGAGCGCGGCCGTCAGCACCCGGCGCCGCGAGGGCGCGGGCGGACCGACGGGCGCGGATATGCCGGTCATACAGCTCCTCTCCTGCGGGCGGCGGCCCACGGGACGCACCTCGCGCCCCACGGGTGCCGCCCCATGGACATACATCGATGTAAATCGCGTGGTCATGAGTCCCTCCCACGATCGCGGGGAGGGGTGGGTGTCACCGGTTGCCCACCGGGGTCGCCCACCGGCTGCTCAGCGGTCGCTCTCGAAGGCCGCCGGACGGGTCTGGGCGGCGCGCAGCAGCGCGGTGTCGACCTTCTCGGAGCGGTCCAAGCGGTAGACGCCGTTGCGCTCCTGGAAAACGTCGGTGAGCTGGGTGTAGCAGTAGCCGAACATGTCCGGGTCGTCGAGGAGCACGGCGGTCAGCCCCGTGAAGCGCTCGACGAACTCGGCGGCGGTGCGCGGGCGTTCGCCGTAACCCCAGGAGGCCTCGGAGTCGTCGCCGGCGGCGTTCGCCGCGGCCTGCGGATCCCACCAGACGCCGCCGAACTCGCTGCAGAAGTACGGCTGGCCGCGGTAGGGCAGCGACCAGGGGCGTCCGTCGGGACCGGCGTTGACGTACGGCCGGTCCTCGGCCAGGCCGGCCATCGTCTTGGCGAAGGCGGCCGGGTCCTGCTCGTAGCAGTGGGAGTCGTAGACGTCCGTCTCGGCCACCCGGTGGGCGTAGCCGGAGGCGTCGATCACGGGCCGGCTGGGGTCCGCCTGCTTCGTGGCGAGGAACATCGCGCGGGTGACGTCGTCGAGCCCGGTGACGCGGTCGTGCAGGTGCTGGTAGGTCTCGTTCAGCGGGCACCAGCCGACGATCGAGGGGTGCGAGTGGTCGCGCTCCAGCGCCTCCAGCCACTGGGCGACGTAACTGGCGTCCGGGCGCTGGTTGTCGTCGCGCACACCCGTCTCGCAGCCCCAGTCGCCGAACTCGCCCCAGACCAGGTAGCCGAGGCGGTCGGCGTGGTACAGGTACCGCTCCTCGAAGACCTTCTGGTGCAGCCGGGCGCCGTTGAAGCCCGCCGCGAGCCCCAGTTCGATGTCGCGGACCAGATCGGCGTCGCACGGCGCGGTCATCAGGCCGTCCGCGTAGTAGCCCTGGTCCAGGACCAGGCGCTGGAAGACCGGTTCGCCGTTGAGCAGCAGCCGCTTGCCGTGGATCGCGACCGAGCGCAGACCGGCGTAGGAGCGGACGGAGTCGACCACCTCCCCGTCGGCGTCCAGTACCTCCAGGACGAGGTCGTACAGATGCGGGTCGGCGGGCGACCACACCCGGCGCCGGTCCTCGGGGACGGCCAGCACCAGGCGGGGGGCGAGGCCGAGGTCGGCCCGGGACTCGGCGGTGACGACGGGACCGTCCGAGTCGCTCACGGTGGCACGGACCCGGTGGCCGGGTGCGTTCGCGGTGAGCGGCAGCTCCACGTGGAAGGAGCCGGAGGCCAGGTCGGGTGTGACGCGCGGGCGCCTGAGGGCGACCGAGCGGGGCACCGGCTCCATCCACACCGTCTGCCAGATGCCGGTCGTACGGGTGTAGTGGCAGTGCGAGTTGGCGTACCAGGTGGCCTGCTTGCCGCGGGCCTGGACGCCGTGCCGGCTGTCCCGGGCGCGCACCACGACGGTCAGCTCCCGGCCCGGGGCGGCCAGATCGCCGAGGTCCGCGCTGAACGGGGTGAAGCCGCCCCGGTGCCGGGCCACCTCGGTGCCGTCCACCCACACCGTGGTGTCGTGGTCGACGGCCCCGAAGTGCAGCAGCACCCGGGCGTCGGTCCAGTCCTCCGGGACGGTCACCGTGCGCCGGTACCAGACCGCCTCGAGGAAGTCGGTCTCGCCGACGCCCGAGAGCTCCGACTCGGGGCAGAACGGGACGACGATGCGGCCGGTGAGCGCCCGGTCCCTCAGCCCGCGCTCCAGGCCGGTGTCGGACCGGTCGATCTCGAACTGCCACTCGCCGTTGAGATTCAGCCAGGCCGCACGGACGAACTGCGGCCTGGGGTACTCGGGTCGGGGCAGGTCCGTGGGGTGCGGGACGGGCATGGTGCTCCTTGGCGTCCGGGGTGCCGTGCTGGTGCGAGCACATGGCACCATGAGATTTACATCGATGTAAATACCTGGGACGGAAGAGGACGGGACCGGGACCGTCCGCCCGGATCGGCTCGGACCGTGGTCGTGCCCATCGGTATGATCCACGGCAGGCGGGAGGATGATCGGCGTGGCAGCCAGACCGAGGATCAAGGACGTGGCGGAGTACGCCGGGGTCTCACCCAAGACCGTCTCCAACGTGATCAACAACTTCGAGCACGTCTCGGACCGGACCAGGACCGCCGTGCAGGAGGCCATCGACGCCCTGGGCTACCGGGTCAACATCGCGGGACGCCAGCTCCGCCAGGGCCGTACCGGGATGATCACGCTGGCCGTCCCGGAGCTGGACGTCGCCTACTTCTCCGAGCTGGCCAAACACGTGACGGCCGAGGCGGACCGCCGCGGCCGCACCGTGCTGCTGCACCAGACCGGGGGAGCGCGGGAGCGTGAACTCGCCGCGCTGCACGGCTTCGACGCGCAGTTCTCCGACGGCGTCGTCCTCAGCCCGCTGTCCCTGCTGCCGCGCGACCTCGCCACCCGTGACCGGCGGCTGCCCGTCGTCCTGCTCGGCGAGCGCTCCGCGGCCGGCACCACCGACCACGTGGGCATCGACAACGTCGGCGCCGCCCGCGAGGCCACCGAGCACCTGCTCTCCCGCGGGCGCCGGCGCATCGCGGTGATCGGCGGCTCGGTCCGCGGCCGGCAGGGTACCGACCGGCTGCGCACCGACGGCCACCGCGAGGCGCTGGCCGCCGCCGGGCTGCCCTTCGCGGAGGACCTCGTGGTGCCGGTGCGGGCGTACCACTGGCAGGACGGCGCCCGCGCGGCCATCGCGCTGCTGGACCGGCCCGCACCGCCGGACGCCCTGCTCTGCCTCAACGACCACCTGGCGCTGGGCGCGCTGCGCGCTCTGCACGAGGCGGGCCGGTCGGTGCCCGGTGACCTCGACGTCATGGGCTTCGACGACATCGAGGCGTCCCGCTTCAGCGTCCCCTCCCTGACGACCGTCGCCCCCGACAAGGAGGAGATCGCCCGCAGCGCCGTGTCCCTCCTGCTGGACCGCATCGACGACCCGGAGTCCGGCTCCCCCGAGGACCGGGTCGCGGGTCACCGGGTGATCGTCCGGGAGAGCACCGGAGGCTGAGGGGAGCCGCGGTGGGACGGCTGGGCGCCCGCGCGGCGGGCGATATCCGGGTCATCGGGGCCTGACGCCACTTCGGGGGCTTGCCACCGTTCGTCACCTACAGGCGTGTCCGAGCACCGGCGTCACTCAACAGCGCGGCCGAGCGCCGGAATCACCCATGGACGCGGCCGAGCACCGGCGTCACCCACGGGCATCTGTGAGCCTGTTGTCACCCGCGGGGCGTGCGCCGGGGCCGCGAGCCCCCGGGTGTGTGAACCCGGTTGTCACTCGGACACGCCAAGCGGCCGGGCCTCCCTGGGGGGTGTGAACCCGGTTGTCTCCCACGGGTCGCGCACCGAGTCCGGTGTCGGCCACGGACACACGCCCCGCCCTCGCTCACGGACGCGCGCGAGCCCGACGACGTGACCCGTGGACCCGCGGGCCCGGTCGGTGTTCACGGGCGCGCGGGCCTACGGGGGATCCGGCAGCCCGACGCGTCGGGAGACCGGCAGGGTCCGACGTACCGGGAGACCCGCGGAGCCGCGAGTGGCGTCGGGCCGGCTGGTTCACAGCACCCGGCGCCGGCGTCCCAGCCAGGTCTGGGCGATGACGACCACCGCCAGGAAGGCGCCGCTGACCACCTGCTGGTAGGCCGAGTCCAGGGAGCCGATCTGGTTGATGACGTTCTGGATGACCTTCAGCAGCGCCACGCCGACGAGCGAGCCGCTGATGAACCCGAACCCGCCGGTCAGCAGGGTGCCGCCGATGACCACCGCCGAGATCGCCTCAAGCTCCATACCGGAACCGAGGATCGTCACCCCCGACAGCAGCCACGCCGCGTTCAGCGCACCCGCGAGGCCCGCGCACAGCCCGGACAGCGTGTAGACGGCGACCTTGGTGCGGGCCACCGGCGCGCCCATCAGCGCCGCCGCGTCCTCGTTGCCACCGACCGCGTACACGTACTGACCGAAGCGCGTGCGCCGCAGCACCACCGCGCCCAGCACGAACAGCGCCAGCGTGATCCACACCGGCACGCCGACGCCGAGCAGCGAACCCTGCCCGAGCCGGGTGAAGAACGCGCCCTTGTCCACGAGATACGTCCGCGAACCCTCGTCGGTCAGCGCCAGCAGGACACCGCGCGCACCGAGCATGGAGGCCAGGGTCACGATGAACGGGGCCAGCCCCGAACGCGCGATCAGCAGCCCGTTGAGCAGGCCGACGAGCCCGCACACCACGAGCGGCAGCAGCAGCGCCACCAAGGTCCCGTACTGCGAACCCCGTGCGGCGAGCACCCCGCCGAGGGCGAACAGCGAGCCCACCGACAGATCGATGCCGCCGGTGACGATCACGAAGGTCATGCCGAGCGCCACGACGGCGAGGAACGCCGACGACAGCGCCATGTTCTCCAGGTTGTCACCGGTCAGGAAGGTGTCGAAGCTCAGCGAGGCGACGACCATCGCGAGCACCAGGGTGACCAGCGCTCCGTGTTGCTGGGCGAGCGCGCTGAGCCGCTCCGAGCGGCTCGCGCCCGGCGGCTCGTCGCCCGCGTGGGGGGTGGGGGCGTCCTTCCGCATGGTGGCTTCCCCGGCGTCCGTGGTCATCGCTTCCCCCGTTCGCGTGCCGCGTACACGGCACCGACGATCACCACGGCCTGCGCGATCTGCGTCCACGACGGGGGCAGGTCGTGCTTGATGAGCGTGGTGGTGAGCAGTTGGATCAGTACGGCGCCCGCGACCGTGCCGCCGATGCGGACCCGGCCGCCGCTGAGCGGGGTGCCGCCGACCACCACCGCGGTGATGGCGGACAGTTCCATCAGGGTGCCCAGCGAGGTCGGGTCGCTGGCGGCGAGCCGGGCGGTCGCCAGCACGCCCGCGATCGCGGCCAGCGCGCCGGAGCACACGTAGACCACGACCAGCACCCGGCGCACCGGCAGTCCCGCGAGACGGGCGGCCGGCCGGCTGTCGCCGATGGCCAGCAGCTGCCGGCCGAACGTGGAGCGCCGTACGACGAACGCCACGAGCAGCGCCAGCGCCGCCGCGATCAGCACCAGATGGGGGACGCCCAGCACGTCCCCGGAGCCGAGGGACGCCAGGCCCGGGTCGTGGACGTCCTTGAGCTGGGGGAGGAGCACCAGGGCGAGCCCGCGGGCGGCGACCATCAGCGCGAGCGTGGCGACGATCGGCTGCACACCGACGAAGGCGACCAGCGCCCCGCTCGCGAGGCCGGCGAGCACGCCGCCGACGACCGCGATCAGCGTGGCGATCCACGGCCCGTAACCGAGGTACAGCGACAGCAGTGAGGTGGACAGCGCCATCACCGAGCCCACCGACAGGTCGACGCCCTCCGTGCCGATGGCGAGCGCCATGCCGAGGGCCACGATCAGCACGGGCGCGACCTGCACGGCCTGGGTGCGGAAGTTCGCCGCGGAGGCGAAGTGCGGGGTGAAGACGAAGTTGAACAGCAGCAGGACCACCACACCGCCGTACACGCCGTAGTCCTGGAGCAGGCGCAGCGCCCGGTCCCGGTCCACCGTGCCCCGGGCAAGGCTCAGTTCAGTCATCGTGGCCTCCGGCCGGTACGGCGGCGATCGCGCGCATCAGCTCGTCCTCGGTGACGGCGTCGCCGGTCAGCTCGCGCACCACCGCCCCGTCCTTGAGGACGATCACGCGGTCGCTGCCCTCGATCAGTTCCTCGGTGTCGGAGGAGATCAGCAGCACCGCCAGGCCGTCGTCGGCCAGTTCGTCGACGAGTGCCTGCACCTCCGCCTTGGCACCCACGTCGATGCCGCGGGTCGGCTCGTCCAGCAGCAGCACCTTGGGGTGCAGGGCGAGCCACCGGGCGAGCAGCACCTTCTGCTGATTGCCGCCGGACAGTTCGCCCACCTTCTGGTGCGGGCCGGCCGCCTTGATGCGCAGCCGCTTCATGAAGGTGTCGACGATCCGGTCGACGCGGGCGTCGTCGACCAGGCCGAACCGGGACAGCCCCGGCAGCGCGGCGAGCGCGATGTTCTCCCGCACCGACAGGCCCGGCACGATGCCCTCGCTCTTGCGGTCCTCCGGGAGCAGGCTGATGCCGGCCCGGATCGCCGCCGCGGTGGAGCCGCCGCGCACCGGCTCACCGGCCACCACGACCCTCCCGCCGTCGACGGGCAGGGCGCCCGCGATGGCCTTCGCGGTCTCGCTGCGTCCCGAACCGAGCAGCCCGCCCAGCCCGACCACCTCGCCCGGACGCAGGGACACCGAGACGCCGTCCAGCTGATGACGGATGGTCAACCCCTCTGCTTCCAGCACAGGTCGGGCCGCGGCGTCGTGGGAGCCGGAGAACTTGGTGAGCCCCTCCTCGCGCACCTCGCCGATCTCCCGCCCGAGCATGAGGGCGACCAGCCGCAGCCGGTCCAGCTCGGCGAGCCGGCCGGTGTGCACCACCCGGCCGTCCCGCAGCACGGTGACCGCGTCGCAGATCTCGTACAGCTCGTCCATGCGATGACTGACGTAGATCACCGCGATGCCCCGCTCCCGCAGGGCGCGGATCACCCCGAACAGCGTGCGCACTTCGCGGGGTTCCAGCGAGGAGGTCGGCTCGTCCATGATCACGACCCGGGCGTCGATCGCCACCGCGCGTGCCAGCGCGACCATCTGCTGTGCGCCGACGCCCAGTTCACGCAGCGGGCGGCGGACGTCGACCCGGACGCCCATCCCGCGCAGGGTGTCCTCCGCCTCCCGGTGCATCCGGCGGAAGTCGATCAGGCCCAGCCGGCCGCGTGGCTCGCGGCCGAGGAACAGGTTGCGGGCCACGCTCATCAGCGGGACGAGGTTGACCTCCTGGTAGATGGTGGAGATCCCCGCCTGCTGCGCCTGGAGCGGCGTGGCGAAGCGGACCGGGGAGCCGTCGTGGGACATCTCGCCGGCGTCGGGCTGGTACACGCCGGTGAGCACCTTGATCAGGGTGGACTTGCCCGCGCCGTTCTCGCCCACCAGGGCGTGCACCTCCCCGGCGCGGGCGGTGAAGTCCACCTCGGACAACGCCCGTACGCCGGGGAAGGTCTTGCACAGTCCGGTGACCGTCAGCATCTCAGAAGGCCTTGCCCAGGTCGGACTTGGCGTTGGCCTCGGTGTAGGAGCTGTCCTGGATGACGATGTCCTGGGCGACCTTCTGGCCCTGGGTGAAGCTGTCCAGGGTCTGGAAGGCCAGCGGCCCGAAGCGCGGGTTGGACTCGATCACACCGGAGATCCAGCCGTCCACGATGCCCTGCACGGCGTTGCGGGTGCCGTCGATGGTCACGACCTTCACGTCACCGGGCTTCTTGCCAGCGCTCTTGAGGGCGTTGACCGCGCCGAGGCCCATTTCGTCGTTCTCGGCGTAGATGCCCTTGATCCCCGGCTTGGACTGGATCAGGTTCTCGGTGACCGACTGGCCCTTCTCCCGGGCGAACTCGGCGGTCTGCCGGAACACGATCTTCAGACCCGGGGCCTTCTCCTTGACGCGGTCCTCGAAGCCCTTGGTGCGTTCGGTGGTGACGTTGTTTCCGGCCGCGCCGAGCAGGATGGCGATCTCGCCCTTGCCGCCGGTCGCCGCGATCATCTGGTCGGCCGCCCGCTTGCCCTGCTCGACGAAGTCGGAGCCGATGAAGCTCACGTAGTCCTTGCAGGCGGTGGCGTTGATCTTGCGGTCGACCGTGACGATCGGGATGTGCTTGGCGGCCGCCGTGCGCAGCACGGGCTCCCAGCCGTCCGAGTTGAGCGGCGCGATGACCAGGAGGTCGGCGCCCTTGGCGATGAGGTCCTGGACGTCGCTGATCTGCTTGGAGAACTGCGACTGGGCGTTGGCGGTGAGCAGTTTGACGCCCCGCTTCTGGGCCTCCGCCTTGATGGAGGCGGTCTCCGCGATCCGGAAGGGGTTGGCCTCCTTCTCGGACTGGGAGAACCCGACGGTGGCGGACTTCAGGTCCAGTTTCTTGCCGCCGTAGGCGTCGATGGCGCAGGCCGGCCCTGAACCGCCGCTCGGCGAGGCGACGACCTGGCCGGCGTCCTTGTCCTGCGAGGCGGCCTTGTCGCCGCCGGAGTCGTCCTCCGACTTGGCGCATCCGGTCATGAGGGCCAGGCTCGTGACGAGTCCGGCGGCGATGAGGGTCCGCGTGCAGGTGCGGCGCAGTGGTGCTGTGGGCTTCATGGGAGTCCCCAAACGGCGTGGCCCCGGCGCGCCGTTGGCGCTCACGGGGGGTAGGACGGCTTGCGGTCAACTCGGCGTGCACGTCGTTCAGGGGAGGTTTTTACATCGTTGGAAGAGCGCTGTAAACCCTCCCGTCCGAAATCCCGGTCAGACGCCCGCCGTTCCGCCTCACCGCCGACCGAGCGTGCTCTCCCGCTCCACCAGCCGGAACTCGGCGACGAGTTCGCGTCCGCCGGGCTCCTCGCGCCCCGACAGACTGCGCAGCAGCGAGCCCACCGCCATGCGCGCGATGGCCTGCTTGTCCGGCGCGATCGTGGTGAGCGACACCGCGCCGAAACGGCTTTCGGCGATGTCGTCGAAGCCCACCACGGCGACGTCCCACGGCACCCGCAGGCCCCGCTCGTGCAGCACCCGCATCGCACCGATCGCGATCAGGTCGTTCAGCGCGAACACCGCGTCCGGCCGCACGCCCGAGTCGAGCAGCTCGGCCATGGCCCGGGCGCCGTCGTCCCGGTCCCAGCCGCCGACCGGGACCACCAGGTCGTCCGGCGCCGGCACCCCGGCCGCCGCCAACTCCTCGCGCCAGCCCACGAGTCGCAGGTGGGCCGGGCGGTTCGCGGAGTCCGTGCGGGCGCCCAGGTAGGCGATCCGGGTGCGGCCCCGGCCCAGCAGATGGCGTACCGCGGCCCGGGCGGCGGCCACGTTGTCGATGGCGATGTGGTCGTGCGGGGCGTCGTACTCGCGCTCGCCGAGCAGCACCAGCGGAACGTCGTCGGACCGCCCCTGCAGGTCCTCGGCCTCCAGCTCCAGCGGGCTGAGGATGAGCCCGTCGATCACCCGGGCCCGGAAGCCCTGGCTGACCAGCACCTCCTGCTCGCGCCTGCCGCGGGTGTGGTCCAGCAGCACGGTGAAATCGTGTTCCGCCGCCGCGTCGACCACGGCGCCCGCCAGTTCGGCGAAGTACGGGTTGCCCAGCTCCGGCACGGCCAGCGCGATGATGCCCGTGCGGCCCTTGCGCAGGTGCCGTGCGGTCAGGTTCGGCCGGTAGCCGAGCTCGTCGATGGCCTGCTGCACCCGGGACCGCATCGCCGGTGTGACGTGCGGATAGTTGTTCACGACGTTGGACACGGTCTTGATCGAGACGCCGGCCCGCTCGGCCACGTCCTTCAGGCTGACCCGCAAGGGGATCTCCTCGGCATCGATGGGTGCTCCGAAGGGCGGAGCCATGTCATGACTCTGGACAGCGGCCGGGAGCCGTGCTCTCATGCCAACTGCCGTGCTTCCAACGTTGTACAGACTGAAGCAGAGAGCCGCCACCCTTCCTCAGCCATAGGGAGATTCGTGCGCACCAGATCACTCCGACATCGACTGTCACTCCTCCTGGCGGCCGCCCTCGGCGTGGCCGGACTGACCGCGGCACCCAGCGTCGCCGCGGCGGACGACCCCGCCGAGGTCCACGGCCTCAAGGGCGAGTACTACACCCAGTCGGCCCCCGGAGCCTTCGACTTCGACCAGCTCAAGGCCACCGGGTTCGACCCGAAACTCGACTTCGACTCCCTGGAGTCCCGCCTGAACTCGGCCACCGGCCGGTCGGACGACGTCAGCGTCCGCTGGACCGGCCGGATCGTGCCCGAGAAGACCGGCGCCACCACCTTCTCGATCATCGGCGACAACGGATTCCGACTCTGGGTCGACGGCAAACTCGTCATCGACCACTGGGTCGACGACTGGGACCGTGAACAGAGCGGCGCCCCGGTCGAGTTGACCGCCGGCAAGGCGTACGACATCAAGGTCGAGTACTTCGAGCACTACGGAGGCTCCAACCTCCACCTGCGCTGGACGCCGCCGGGCGGCACCAAGACCGCCGTACCGCAGTCGGCGTTCCTGCTGCCCGAGGGATACGCCTACGACGGCGCCATCGCCACCACCGTCCTCAAGGACGGCCGTACCCTGCGGCTCGACTTCGCCCAGACGCTGGCCAAGCCCACCGCGGCCCTGACCAGCCACCTCGACGCCGTCATCGGCGGCGCCACCTGGCCGCTCGGCAGCGCCCGGCTGGACCCCGCCGACCCCAGATCCCTGCTGGTCTCCCTGAAGGAACCCGTCGTCGGCGACAAGGCCGGCACCGCGCCCGGCCTGGCGGACGTCCGCTACGACGGCGAAGGCGGACTCAGCAGCGAGGACGGCAACGTTGTCAGCGCGTTCTGGAGCAGTGGCAGCAACCACTCCACCTACGAACTGCGCACCAAGTGGGCCGACGACGTCACCCCGGCCAACGCCCACCGCGAGTACCCCAGACCGCAGTTGACCCGCGACGCGTGGCAGAACCTCAACGGCAGCTGGCAGTTCGCCGCGGCCAAGGCGGGGGAGCAGCCGCCGGTGGGCCGCACCCTGGGTGAGCGGATCCTGGTTCCGTACCCCGTCGAGTCCCAGCTCTCGGGCGTCGAACGGCACGAGGACCGCATGTGGTACCGGCGCACCTTCACCGTCCCGGTCGGCTGGAAGGTCGGCGACGAGAAGCGGCTCCAGCTGAACTTCGGCGCCGTCGACTGGCAGGCCGAGGTCTACGTCAACGGCACCAAGGTCGCCGAACACAAGGGCGGCTACGACAAGTTCAGCGCCGACATCACCGACGCCCTCAAGCCCGGCCGCACCCAGGAGCTGATCGTCGGCGTCTACGACCCGACGGACGCCTCCGGCGGCGAGAACCCGCCGATGGGCAAGCAGCGCCTGGACCCGAGCGGCATCTGGTACACCCCGTCCTCCGGTATCTGGCAGACCGTGTGGCTGGAACCCGTCGCCGCCGACCACGCCGACCAGCTCAAGCTGACTCCGCACGTCGACACCGGCACGCTCACCGTCGAGCCGCAGGGCGTGCGTGACGGCGTACCGGTCACCGCGACCGCGTACGACGGCAAGCGCCGGGTGGCCACGGCCACCGGCAGCACCGGCGGGCCCCTCACCCTGAAGATCCCGAAGGCCCGTCTGTGGTCGCCGGACGATCCGTTCCTCTACGACCTCAAGGTGAAGGTCGGCGACGACCGGGTGGGCAGCTACTTCGGGATGCGCTCCATCGCCGTGGAGAAGGTGAACGGCGTGCCGCGCACGGTCCTCAACGGCAAGCCGGTCTTCATGATGGCCACCCTCGACCAGGGCTTCTGGCCCGACGGCCTGCACACCGCGCCCAGCGACGAGGCCCTGGCCTACGACCTGAAGATGCACAAGCGGATGGGCTTCAACTCCGTCCGCAAGCACATCAAGGTCGAACCCGACCGCTGGTTCTACTGGGCCGACCGGCTCGGTCTGCTGGTATGGCAGGACATGCCGGCCATGACGGCCGGGGTGAACCCGTCGACCACCGCCCGCGCGGAGTACGAGCGGGAGATGAAGCAGATGATCGACGAGCACATCAGCAGCCCGTCGGTCGTCATGTGGGTGGTCTTCAACGAGGGCTGGGGCCAGTACGACATCGGCCGCGTCGCCTCCCAGGCCAAGGCCTGGGACCCCACCCGCCTGGTGAACAACATGTCCGGCCTCAACCTGGGCGCGGACGGCGGAGCCGGCGACATCATGGACGAGCACGGCTATCCGAGCCCCGCCCTGCCACCGCGTCCGGACGGGCGACGCGCCGTGGTCGCGGGCGAGTACGGCGGTCTCGGCCTCGCGGTGCCGGGCCACGCCTGGTCGGTGCAGCAGTCCTACGTGGACGTCGACCCCAGCACCTACACCGACGACTACCTGAAGAAGCTCGGCGAGGTGCACGCGCTGGCCTGCAAGGGCGGCAACGGTGCCGTCTACACGCAGATCTCGGACGTCGAGGGCGAGCTCAACGGCCTTGTGACGTACGACCGCAAGGTGACCAAGCCCGACGTGCGGCGCGTGAAGGCGGCCCAGGACGCGCTGATCGACGACGCCTCCCGGGCGGTCGTGGCGGGCTGCGCCTGACCTCGGGGCCACGGCGGCCGTCGCCTCCCCGCGAACCGCCGTGGCCGCACCCGGGGTCGCCGCCGTGACCGTCCCCGGCCCGGTCCATCCACCGCATCGACGGCGGGTGGACCGGGCCGGGCCCGTACGGGCGAGGAACGGTCGGTTCCGTGTGCCTGCCCCGGCGTTCAGGGGGCAGACGGGGCAGGGAAGGAACCTTCCAGGAGAGGAATCCACCCATGCTCGGCATAGGCGCGGCAGTACTGTTCTTCATCTCATTCCTGATCAACGCGGCGGACCTCAGCACCAACGACACGTTCTCCTCGGTCAACGTCATGCTGCTGGGCCTGACCCTGCTGGCGCTGCACGTGGCGGGCATCGGCTCCACCTGGTCCCGCAGACGCTGAACGCTGACGCTGGAACGGCCGGTGGCGACCCGTCACCGGCCGTTCCGCGTTCTCAGGGCCGCCGCCCCCAGGCCATCACCATGCCCGGGCCCAGTTCGGCGAACCGGGGCGAGGCCAGGTAGTCCAGTGCCTCGTCGATGACGGCGCCGTCCACCCGGCCGGTGGCCTCCAGATCGGGCCGTATCCGGCTCCACGTCTCGGACCAGAAGAGGGCGAGGGGGCTGCCCGCGACCATCGGTGGGCAGAAGAGCTCCGCCGCGACGTCGCACAGGCCCTCCTCCCGCAGGAAGCGCGGGTACGCCGGGACGGACGAGGTGTCGGTGCCGATCGTCGATCTCAGCGCCTGCCACATGGCGTCCATGACCCGGCGGTAGGCCGACGAGGTGTCCAGCGGATCCGGTACCTCCACCGCATCGGCGAGCACCAGCCGGCCTCCGGGTTTCAGCCATCCCGCGAGCCGCGAGATGATCCCGCGCCGCCCGGGCAGGTGCATGAGCACGAACCGGGCGTGGATCAGGTCGAAGGCGCCGGGCCGGAGACTCCCGTCCGTGAGGTCGGCGGTGAGCACGCGCAGCCGAGTATCCGTCAGGGCGCTCAGACCGCTGGTGTCCCGGTCCAGCGCGACGACCTCCGCCGCTCCGGCCTCCTCCAGCAGCCAGCGCGTCACCGTGCCGGTCCCGGCCCCGACGTCCAGGCAGCGGGCTCCGGGGCCCACGCCGAGCGCCCGGAGCCGCCCGGTGGTGACAGGGTCGTACGCCAGGGCGGCGGCGTCGATGCGCTCGGCCTCCCGCGGATGCCCCGGCTCGAAGAGCGTCTCTCCGTAGTGGCCGTCGCCGGCCGCCCGGCCGGGCGGCGGCACACCGGTCACGGCCGGGCCTCCCACCGCTCGGCCGAGCCGGCCTCGCACGGGGTGCCGAAGGCCCGGGTCGGAGTCGCCGGCCGTCCGGCGGGAGCGGTCTCACTCGGCATGCGGCGAGCGTCCGCCACGGTGCCGAGGCTGTCAATCGACACACCTGGCGGGAAGCGGGACGTACCGCCGAACGGCGGTGTCGGTGCGCCGTCCGGGCGCGCACGGCCGACGAAGCTCCCGGCACCACGCGGCCGACGCCGGCCCGGGCGTGTACGGCGGCGGCGGTCGCGGTGCGCACCCCGGACGAGGTGAGGGGCGCGGACGCCGGTCGTCGGCCGCCCTCGTCCTCCTGATCGTCGAGGACCCGGCATCGGGCACGGGCCGGGGAATATCCCGACCGTGCGTGACCTTAGGGTGGACGAACGTAGAAGCAGCAGGGCGAGGGAGCGACCGATGACAGTGGGAACCCAGCGAGCCGTACTGGCCGGCGGTTGTTTCTGGGGCATGCAGGACCTGATCCGCAAGCAGCCCGGCGTCGTGTCCACGCGCGTCGGCTACTCCGGCGGTGACACGCCGAACGCCACCTACCGCGATCACGGCGACCACGCCGAGGCCATCGAGATCCTCTTCGATCCCGCGGCCACGAGCTACCGCGACATCCTGGAGTTCTTCTTCCAGATCCACGACCCGACCACGCGGGACCGCCAGGGCAACGACATCGGGCGCAGCTACCGGTCCGCGATCTACTACGCGGACGAGGAGCAGCACCGCGTCGCCGTGGACACGATCGCCGACGTCGAGGCGAGCGGACTGTGGCCGGGGAAGGTCGTCACCGAGGTCGAGCCCGTCGGTGACTTCTGGGAGGCCGAGCCCGAGCACCAGGACTACCTGGAGCGCTATCCGAACGGCTACACCTGTCACTTCCCGCGCCCCGGCTGGAAGCTGCCGCGCCGGGCCTCGTCCACGGCGAACTGAGGCCGGGCACCGGCCGGGGGTCCCGCCGCCGGCCGGAAGTCCCTTCACCGGTGCCGGGATTGCCTCGGCCGGCCGTGAGCCCGGACGGCCCCTTCACCGTCAGGCGGTGGGGGCCTGCGTGTCGAAGTAGTGGCCCTTGCCGAGGTCGGCGAGGAGTCCGGGCTCGACCGGTTCCCAGCCGAGCAGTTCGCGGGTGAGGGTGTTCGACGCCGGGGCGTCGAGGCCGAGGAAGCCGCCCAGCCAGGTGAAGTGCCCGGCCGCCGCCTCCGGTGCCACGGAGGTCACGGGCACGCCCAGATGGCGGCCGATCACCTCGGCGACGTCCCGGATGGCGACACCCTCCTCCGCGACGCCGTGCAGCACCGATCCCGCCGGCGCCGCCTCGACCGCCAGGCGGAACAGCCGCGCGGCGTCGAGGCGGTGGACGGCGGGCCAGCGGTTGGCGCCGTCCCCGATGTATCCGGAGACCCCCTTGGCGCGGGCGATGCCGACCAGGGTGGCCACGAAGCCGTGGTCGCCGTCGCCGTGGCAGGTGGGGGAGAGCCGGACCACGCTGGAGCGAACGCCGCGCGCGGCGAGGCCGAGGACCGCCTGTGCTGTGGCCATCCGGGTCGAGACCGGGGACCCGTCGTCCACGGGCATGTCCCGCTCGGTCGCCACCCGTCCCGGCGCCAGTCCGGCCACCCCCGAGGCGATGACGAACGGCCGCCCGCTGCCGGCGAGCGCCTCACCGATGGTGTCGACCGCGCGCCGATCGGCCTCTGCGGCCCCCTGGAAGTCGCCGCTGAAGGCGATGTCGTGCTTGAAGGCCAGGTGAATCACCCCGTCCGAGGCGGCGGCCGCGTCACGCAGCACACCGAGATCGTCGACGGTGCCGCGGACGACCTCCGCGCCGGCCGCCTCCAGCGCGGCGGCCGAGGCGTCGGAGCGGGCGAGCCCGACGACGCCGTGGCCCGCGTCGATGAGTTCGGGAACGACGGCGGAACCGATCCAGCCGGAAGCGCCGGTCACGAAAATGCGCATGGGAGAACCCCAGACCTGTTGATGTCAGTGACTGACATCGACGTTAGCACTGATGTCAGTCACTGTCATCGCGTAGGATCCCGACCATGGGCAGATGGGAGCCGAACGGGCGGGAGCGCCTGGCGAAGGCGGCGCTGGAGCTGTACAGCGAGCACGGGTTCGAACAGACCACCGTGGCGGAGATCGCCAAGCGGGCCGGGCTCACCGAGCGCACCTTCTTCCGGCACTACGCCGACAAGCGCGAGGTGCTGTTCGCCGGCTCGGGTGAGCTGGAGGAGCTGATGGTGCGGGCGGTCGCCGGGGCGCCCGCGGCGGCGGCGCCGGTCGACGTGCTGGCGGCGGCCCTCGACGTGCTCGCCGGCGCCTTCACCGGCCGGCGCGAGCACGCGATGCGGCGGCAGGCCGTGATCGTGGCGAACCCGGAACTCCGGGAACGTGAGTTGATCAAACTCGCCTCCATGTCGGCCGCCCTCGCCGGCGCCCTGCGCGACCGCGGTGTCGCCGAGCCGGCCGCGAGCCTGGCGGCGGAGGCGGGGATCGCCGTCTTCAAGGTCGGCTTCGAGCGCTGGATCGCGCCGGCCGAGGAGCGCGACATGTCGCGGCTGCTGCGGGATTCGCTGGAGCAGTTGAAGGCCGTGACGGCCGGCGCCTGACGGGCGGCGCCCGGCGTCCGACCGGCTGGTACGGCGGGCGCCGCGGGTCGGCGGCCGGGGCCCCGGCGCTCGGCCTCAGAAGACCGGCAGTACCTCTCCCACCTCCCGGCCGCCGCCCAGCAGGGGCGCGCGGCCCACGCGGTCGATCACGGGTGCCGTGACACCGGCCAGGCGCAGGGCGCGGGCCAGAACCGGTCCCAGGGCCCGGCCGCCGCCGTCCTCGATCTTGAGGGCCAGGGCGCGTCCGTCGGGCAGTGCGAGTCCCTGGACCGCTTCCGCGCCCACCTTCGCCAGCGTGCCCGGCAGTTCCCGCATCAGCCACGTGTCGTGCCGGCGGGTGCCGGCGACGTACTCGGGATGGGCGCGCATGGCGTCGGCGACCCGTCGCTCGGGCGTGCCGGGCTCGGCGAGGACGTAGGAGCGGAAGGCGCGGGCGAGGCCGGTCAGGCTGATCGCCATGAGCGGTGCCCCGCAGCCGTCCGTGCCGACCGCCGCCACCCGCTCCCCGGCCGCCTCCTCGACCGCCGTCCGGATGAGCCGCTGCAGCGGGTGCCCGGGGTCGAGGTAGGACTCCAGCGGCCACTCGCGCAACGCGGACGCCGCGAGCATCGCCGTGTGCTTGCCGGAGCAGTTCATGGCCACCGGATCACGCCGGGCGCCCGCCGCGAGGTACCTCTCCTGCTCCTCCTGGTCCAGGGGGAGGGCGGGCGGGCACCGCAGGTCCTCGGGGCTCAGCCCGTGCTCGTCGAGCATCGTGCGCACCAGGTCGCGGTGGAAGGCCTCGCCCGAGTGGCTGCCCGCCGCCAGGGCCAGCCGCTCGCCCGCGAGCCGCAGTCCCGCCCGCAGCATGCCCGCCGCCTGCATCGGCTTGTTGGCGGAGCGTGGGAGGACGGGGGACGTCACGTCACCGAGCGCCAGCTCCACCGTGCCGTCCGCCGCGAGCAGCACCAGGCTGCCCCGGTGCCGCCCCTCGACGAATCCGGAACGGACGACCTCGGCGAGGACCGGAGCGGTACGGGGCTCGGCCACGGCTGTAGTGGCGGTGGCGGTGGCGGACTCGGACATGGGCGGTGACCTCCCGGACGCGGATCGGGGCGGCCCGCCCGCGTCCGGCCGCCCGGGATCGCCGGAGCCGCCGGCCGGCCGAGCGGGTCGTCCACCTGGGCTACCGCGTCACGGTACCGGCGAGTGATCTCCGCGCAGCGGCCGGAGGCGCGGTGCGCTCGGGGCGGGGTCGCGCAACGCCCGCCGTCTCTGCGGTCCGGTCGTGGTCGCGCGGCCCCTGCCGTCCCCGCGCCCCTACCGACCCCGCGCTCCGGGCGCTCCGGTGCGCAGGCCGTCCATGACGAGGTCGAGGAGCCGGGCGGCGCGTGACCGCCAGTCGTCGTGCGGGTCGAGCTGCCAGAGGCCCGCGATGGCCAGAACGAAGTCGTCCGCCGTGACGCCGGGACGGATCGTGCCGGCCTCCTCGTTGGCGCGCAGCAGCAGCTCGGCCGCGGAGGTCACCGGGGTGTGCGTCGGCTTCGCCGGGCTGCCCGGCGCGCCGGTGACCTGGCGGATCGCGTCGGCCAGACCGGCCTTGGTCATGGCGAACTCGGCCAGCCGGTCCATCCAGGCGCGCAGGGCCTCCTCGGGCGGCCGGGTCCGCAGCAGTTGCGCCGCGCTGTCGGCGACCTGCTGTATCTCGTGCCGGTAGATCTCAAGGACGAGCGCCTCGCGATTGGGGAAGTTCCGGTAGAACGTGCCCTGCCCGACACCGGCCTTCTTGGCGATCGCGCTCAGCGGGGCGTCCGCGCAGCGCGTCAGCTCCCCGAGGGCCACCTCCAGGATGCGCTCACGGTTGCGCTGCGCGTCCGAGCGCCGGGGTGAGTCGTCTCGCGATGGCACTCGTCCTCCTCGCAGGTCCGTGGCCGAACCTCGCCCTTGCTAACCGGACAGCTGTCCGTTAGGTTTTCCAGGTAGCGGACAGCTGTCCGGTTGTCACGTCCACGATAGCCGGGGCGGCGAACTCGCGGCAGTCCGCGTCCGTCCTTTCGGTTCAAGCGCACCGCACCTCGCTTCGCCCACCCGCGGCAACGGCCCGCACCACGCACTCTCCGCACCGTCCGGCACTTCGTCGCCGGATCACCCCCCATCTTCCTGGAAATGCGAAAGAAGCTGCTCATGGCCTCATCGACGTCCAGTGTCATCACCTTGAAGATCAACGGCGAGAAGTACACACTGCCCGTCGACCACCGCACCACCCTGCTCGACGCCCTGCGCGAGCGCCTCGATCTCACCGGCACCAAGAAGGGCTGCGACCAGGGCCAGTGCGGTGCCTGCACCGTCCTGGTGGACGGGCGCCGGACCGTGGCCTGCCTGCAGCTGGCCGTGGCGGCCGAGGGCCGCGAGATCACCACCGTCGAAGGCCTGGCCGACGGCGATCAGCTCCATCCCGTGCAGCAGGCCTTCCTCGACCTGGACGGCTTCCAGTGCGGCTACTGCACACCGGGTCAGATCTGCTCGGCGATCGGGGTGATCCAGGAACACGCGGCGGGCTGGCCCAGCGCCGTCACCGGCGACATCAGTCCCGACTCGGGACCGCCGCCCCTGACCGCCGAGGAGATCCGGGAGCGGATGAGCGGCAACCTGTGCCGCTGCGGCGCCTACGTCTCGATCGTCCGGGCGGTGGCCCGTGCGGCCGGGACCGACCCGGACACCGCCGCTCCCGCCGCCCCCGCCGCGGGTACGAAGGAGGTTGTGGCATGAGGGAGTTCGGTTATCAGAGGGTGTCCGACGTGGCCGGTGCCGTCGCGGTGCTCGGCGCCGACCCGGACGCGCGCTTCCTCGGCGGCGGCACCAACCTCGTCGACCTGATGAAGACCGGTGTGGAGCGGCCGGCCCGGCTCGTGGACATCCGCGAACTGCCGCTGGACGAGATCGAGTCGGCCGACGACGGCGGCCTGCGGATCGGCGCGACCGTCACCAACGGCGACCTGGCCGCCCACCCCGAGATCCGGCGCCGCTACCCGGTGCTCGCGCAGGCGGTGCTCGCCGGGGCGTCCGGGCAGCTGCGCAACATGGCCACCGTCGGCGGGAACCTGCTGCAGCGCACCCGGTGCGGCTACTTCACCGACATCACCAAGCCCTGCAACAAGCGTGCCCCCGGCAGCGGTTGCCCCGCCGTCAAGGGCGAGCACCACAACCACGCCATCCTCGGGGCGTCCGACACTTGCGTCGCCGTGCACCCCTCCGACATGGGTGTCGCGCTCACCGCGCTCGACGCCGTCGTCCACTTCGAAACAGCGGACGGACCGGGCGAGTCGCCGCTCACCGAGTTCTACCTGCCCGTGGGTGACACCCCGCACCACGAGACCGCTCTGCCGCCCGGCGCCCTGATCACCGGTGTCTCGCTGCCGCCCGCGCCGGTCGCCTCCCACTCCCGCTACCGCAAGGTGCGCGAGCGGGCCTCGTACGCCTTCGCCATCGGCTCGGTCGCCGCCGCGCTCGACATCCGGGACGGAGTCGTGCGGGACGCACGCCTGGCCCTGGGCGCGGTCGCCTCCCGCCCCTGGCGCGCCCACGCGGCCGAACGCGTCCTGACCGGTGCGCCCGCCGGCGCCGAGACCTTCGCCGCCGCCGCGGACGCCGAACTGACGGCGGCCCGGCCGCTGCCCCACAACGGATACAAGGTGACCCTGATGCGCAACCTCGTGGTGGCCGTCCTGACCGAACTCGCCGAGGAGGCCGCCCGATGACCACCGTCACGACCGGCACCCCCGCGCGGGCGGCCTCCGTCGGCACCGCGCACACCCGCGTCGAAGGCAGGGACAAGGTCACCGGAGCCGCCCGCTACTCGGGAGAGATCCCCTTCGCGGGCCTGGCGCACGGCTGGCTGGTGCTCTCCACGGTCGCCCGCGGCCGCGTCAGCGCCCTCGACACCGACGCCGTGCTGGACATGCCGGGCGTCGTCGCCGTCCTGGACCACCGCAACGCCCCGCGCGTCAATACCGACTACGTCGGAATGCTGGGCACGCCCCCGGACCCCACCTGCGCCGTCTTCCAGCACGACCGGGTGCCGCACCTGGGCTGGCCGGTGGCGCTGGTCGTCGCCGAGACGTCGGAACAGGCCAGGGAGGCCGCCGAGTCGCTCGTCGTGCACTACGAACAAGAGCCCCACGACGTCGACTTCGACGGCGAGCACCCCGATGCCTACCCGGTGGACGGCTTCATGCCGGCGGTGACGGAGAAGGGCGACCTCGAAGCCGAACTCGCCGCGTCCTCCCATGTCGTGGACGCCGAGTACACCACTCCCGAAGAGCACCACAGCATGATGGAGCCGCACGCCGCGACCGCCCGCTGGGACGGCGGCCGGCTCGAGGTGGTCGACTCCAACCAGGGCGCCACCTGGGTCGTCGGTGAACTCGCCAACCTCTTCTCGCTCGACCCGGCCTCGGTGCGGGTGCGCTCCGAGCACGTCGGCGGCGGCTTCGGCAGCAAGGGCGTCCGCGCCCACCAGGTGGCCGCCGTGATGGCGGCGACCACCCTGCGACGCCCCGTACGCGTGGTGCTGACCCGACGTCAGATGTTCTCGCTGACCGGCTACCGCAGCCCCACCACGCAGCACGTCAGGCTGGGCGCCGACGCCACCGGCCGGCTGCGCGCCCTCGAGCACCGCTCGGTGAGCGTCACCTCCACCGTGCACGAGTTCGTCGAACCCAGCGCCGGCGTGGCACGCGTGATGTACGACGCCGACGCCCACCACACCGCCAACCGCGTGGTACGGCTCGACCTGCCGACCCCGACCTGGATGCGGGCCCCGGGCGAGGCACCCGGCTCGTTCGCGCTGGAGGCGGCGCTGGACGAACTCGCCGAGAAGTGCGGGATCGACCCGATCGAACTACGCCTGCGCAACGAACCGGAGCGGGGGCCGGTCTCCGGGCTGCCCTTCGCCGGCCGCAACCTGCCCGCCTGCTTCCAGGAGGGCGCCCGCAGGTTCGGCTGGGCGGACCGCGACCCGCGCCCCGGCCGGCGCCGCGACGGCCGCTGGCTGCTCGGCACCGGCACGGCCGCGGCCTCCTTCGGCGCCGGCGCCGCACCGTCCACCGCCACCGCGACCGCCCACCCGGACGGCACCTTCACGGTCCGTATCGCCGCGGCCGACATCGGCACCGGGGCCCGCACCGCGCTCACCCTCGTCGCCGCGGACGCGCTGGGCGCCGCCCCCGAGCGCGTCCGGGTCCGCATCGGCGACAGCGACTTCGGCCCGGCGATGATCGCCGGTGGCTCCATGGGCACCCGCTCCTGGTCCTGGGCGGTCACGACGGCCGCCGCCGAACTGCGCGAACGACTCGCCCTGAGCGACGACATCCCGGCGGAGGGCATCACCGTACGGTCGGACACCACCGCGGCCATCGGCGCCCTCGCACCCGCCGAACGGCACTCCTACGGAGCCCAGTTCGCGGAAGTCGCCGTGGACGTCGCCACCGGCGAGGTGCGCGTGCGCCGCATGCTCGGCATCTTCGCCGCCGGCCGGATCGTCAACCCGCTCACCGCACGCGGCCAGTTCCTGGGCGGCATGACCTGGGGCATCTCCATGGCCCTGCACGAGGAGGCCGTCCGGGACCGCGCCAGCGGCGGCCACGTCGGCGCCGACCTCGCCGGCTACCACGTGGCCACGCACGCCGACGTCCCGCACATCGAGGCCGACTGGATCGAGGACACCGATCCCGACGACCCGGTCGGGATCAAGGGCATCGGCGAGATCGGCATCGTGGGCGCCGCGGCCGCCATCGCCAACGCCGTCTGGCACGCGACCGGCGTCCGCCACCGCAACCTGCCCATCCGGCCCGACCGCGTCCTCATGGCCCCCGGAGGAGCGCCGGATGCTTGATCTGGCCGAGGAGCTGAACCACTGGATCGAGGAGGGCCGGGAGTTCGCCGTCGCCACCGTGGTGGCCGTCGCGGGCAGCGCGCCCCGCGGCCCCGGCGCCGCCCTCGCCGTCGACCGTGAGGGCACCGTCATCGGCTCGGTCTCCGGGGGGTGCGTGGAGGGCGCGGTGTACGACCTGTGCCAGGAGGCGCTGGAGACCGGCGAGAGCGTCCTGGAGCGGTTCGGCTACAGCGACGAGGACGCCTTCGCCGTCGGCCTGACCTGCGGCGGCACCATCGACGTGCTGATCACGCCGGTGGGCGCGCCGACGCCCGCCCGCAGGGCGTTGCTGACGGCCCTGTCGGCGGCCGCCCGCGGTGAGCCGGCCGCTCTCGCCCGGGTCGTCCGGGGTCCGGCCGAGCTCCTCGGCCACGCCCTGCTGGTGCGGCCCGACGGCACCCACGAGGGCGGTCTGGGCGGTCACCGGGAACTGGACCGGACGGCGGTGGCGGAGGCCGGGGCGCTGCTGGAGGCGGGGCGCACCGGCACGGTGGACATCGCCGAGGACGGCTCCCACTGCCCCGGCGGCCTCACCCTGCTGGTCGAGTCGAACGTGCCGCCGCCGCGCATGATCGTCTTCGGTGCGGTGGACTTCGCGTCCGCCCTGGCCCGGGCCGGCAAGTTCCTCGGCTACCACGTGACCGTCTGCGACGCCCGGCCCGTCTTCGCCACCCGGGCCCGCTTCCCGGACGCCGACGAGGTCGTCGTCGACTGGCCCCACCGCTATCTGCGGCGGACGGAGACCGACACCCGTACGGTGCTGTGCGTCCTCACCCACGACGCCAAGTTCGACGTACCGCTGCTGAAAGTGGCGCTGGCGCTGCCGGTGGCGTTCGTCGGCGCGCTCGGCTCGCGCCGCACCCACGAGGACCGTGAACGGCGGCTGCGGGAGGAGGGCGTGAGCGCACGGGAAATGGGCCGGCTGCGGTCCCCGATCGGACTCGACCTCGGCGCCCGCACCCCGCAGGAGACGGCGCTGTCGATCGTGGCGGAGATCGTCGCCTCCCGGCGGGGCGGGACCGGCGTCCCCCTGACCGGCACGGACACCCCGATCCACCGCGACCGCGCGGACCACGGCGGGGCGACGGCGGCCTGAACCGGAGCCCCGGCCCGCTCAGGCCGGTCCTGATGGCGCGCCGTCCGGGTTCCACCCCGGACGGCGTGCCCTCGAGGGCCAGGCGGTGCCGCGCCTCGGCCGCGAGCCGCCGTGCGGCCGGCCGACAGCGGCGTCGCGCGGCGGCTACGGCAGCTTCACGAAGGGGGACAGGAACGCCCGTGCCCCAGGGGTGTCTAGGCGGTAGGTGACGTTCGTGGCGTAGCACGGGGTGTCGCCGGTGATGGTCGTGGAGGTGAGGATCCTCTTGCCGCCGATCAGCGCGAAGTTGGGGCCGCCGGAGTCGCCGTAGCAGGCACCGCCGTTGCCCTGGGGCGCCGTCATGCCGAGGCGGACCCAGGCCTTGTCGAGGGCGTTGAAGCTCACGGGCGCCTTCATGCGGACCCCGCCGCCCGGGTGCGTCTGGCCGCCCGGCCCCCGCGACGCCTCCTGAGTGCCGTATCCGGCGACGACCCAGTCGGTGGAGTCCAGCTCCTTCGAGGTGAGGGTGTCCAGCTGGTTCGCTGCCGGGAGGGCGGCCGGGGTGGACGACCAGCGGGACGCGGCCTTCGCGGCGGGCACTTCGATCACCGCGATGTCGTGCGGGTCGGACGACGGACCGGGGTAGCCGGGGTGCGTGTGCGCGGTGCCCTCGACCGCGACGGCGTTCGCCTGGGCGGCCGGGTCGCCCGGGTACCGCTTCGCGGCGGCGTCGAGCCCGGCCTGGACGTCCTGGTCGAGGGAGACGTAGAACCTGACCCCGGCCGGCCAGTCGCTGGTGCAGTGCGCGGCGGTCAGGAAGGTGTTCGCGTCGATCATGGTGCCGGAGCACACCCAGTCGGCGCGGTCCGGGGTCGCCGGATCGCCGTCGTCGTCCCAGGTGGCCACGAGGGCGCCGACCTCGGTGCGTTCGGGGGCGGGAGTGGCGTTGTACGAGTTGATCGCGGAGGACGGCAACGCGGCGGCGAGGACGAGGGCGCAGGTGGCCGCGGTGACGGCGGTGGCGCGTATGGCGGTCAAGAAGAACCCCTTCACTGGGTGTGTGGGACAGGTGTTCTCCTGTGGGGAGGTAGGGAGCATTGAAGTGGCTGGGCCGCCTCGCCACAAGATGGCGCCGCTCCGGGTGAGCGCCGGTGACCGGCCCGCCCGCCGCTCGTTGCCGAGCCCCGGCAGGCCCCTGGCGTGGGTGCTTCCGGTGCCGGCCCTGGGCGGGCCCGCGCCCACGTGCTGGAATGCGCGTACGGAACAGGGCGGGGAAGGCGAGGAGGCGGGGTGAGGCCGGGGGAGCACGACGGGCTGCGGGGAGTGATGTGGTTGCTGATCGCCTTGGCGGTGCTGGGCGTCGGGGTGGCGTCGGCCTCCGAGATCCGCGGGGCGCTGGAGCGGGAGCGCGCCTACCGGGCCGCTCCGGAGTGCGCCTCCGTGCCGGTGAAGCCGTCGGCCTGCCTGTGGCCGCAGAAGTTCACGGTCCGCACGGCCGAACTGCACCGCGGTAGGAGGAACGAGTCGCCGGAGGCCCGGCTGGCGCCGCCCTCCGGCGAGCCGTGGCGGGTGACGTTCCGGCAGACGGACCCCGTGCTGTCCGAACTGGAGCCGGGCGACAAGGTCGTCGGGGTGATCTGGCACGGCCGTGTCGTCGAGGTGCGGGACGCCGGGGGACGGCGGCAGCAGACGTCCGAGGGGCCCGTGGGGTGGCCCGAGGACCGGCTCGGTGGCGCCCTGGCCTGCGGCTCGTTCGGTCTGACGGCGCTCGTCGGAGCGGTGTGGTCCCTGTTCGCCCGGAGCAACCGGCGGCACGCCCGGGCGGCGGCCGTGGTGCGGTGGCACGGTGCCGGCATGGGCGTCACGGCCATCCTGACGCTCTGGGCGCAGTCGGCCAACGACTGGCCGATGTGGGCGATCCCGGTGATCTGGGGGCCGCTCGCCCTGCTCGCTCTCGCCTCCATGGTGGCCTTCGCCATCGCGGCGGTGCGTGGTGAACTGGACGACGAGGCCCCGGCCGCCCCGTCGTCCGCCGGTCCGGTTCCGCCGCCCGCGTCGACGGGTGCGCCGGGCGGGACGGCGGGGTCCGGGAGCGCTCACTCGTGACGGACGGGGCCGCCGGTGTCAGCCGCTGTGCACGCCGACCTCGTACAGCGAGTAGCCCCACTGGGTCCCGCGCCCGGTGCCCGTGACGCGGACGTAGCGGGCCGGCGCGGGGGTGAAGCGGGCGGTGTCCAGTCCGCCGTCGCCGGTGGTGGTCGACCAGGCGGTCCGCCAGTCCACCCCGTCCGTCGAGAGCTCGATCCGGTACGACCTGCCGTACGCCCGCTCCCAGTCGAGCGTGACCCGTCCGACCAGGTGGGCCGAGCCCAGGTCGATCCGCAGCCACTGGCCGTCGCTCCAGTCACTGGCCCACCGGGTGTCCCGCCGGCCGTCCACCGCCCGGCCCGGCGCATAGCTGGTGAACGGGTTCCACTCGGACGAACTGGCGGTGGCCGGAGCCCCGTCGGCCAGGTCGGCCGTGGCCTGGTGCCGTTCGGCCGCTCCCCAGGTGCCGAGGTAGGACTCGGCCCCGCGGAAGAGGTCGTTCACCGTGTCCTGGCCGCCCACCCGCCGGATGTCCTCGATCCAGTCCGGCACCAGGCCGTAGTGCGCGGCTCCGTCGGTGTTCAGGTCCCAGGTGCGCTCGCCCGTGGTCTGACGGTCGATGAGGGAGCCGCCGTCGACGCTGCGGAAGGGGTAGACGACCTTGTCCGGGGCGTCCGCGCCCCGGGGCCCGGGCCAGCCGCCGACGCCGTTCATGTCCGTGCCGTAGCCGTAGCCGACGCCGTACTTCTCCCGCAGCGCCTTCGTGCGGTTCGCCTCGGCGACGAACCCCTGCGAGCCGTTCATGTACTGGGCGACGAATCCGCCGAGGCCGTAGACCCGCTCGGTCCAGTTCATGTCCATCCAGCTGTGCGAGGAGATCACGCCGGGGTAGGAGTCGGCCTCCAGGATGTCGAGCGCGCGGCCGGCGGCCTTGACGCTCATGTGGTCGATCTCCAGCATCATCTTGCGCTTCATCATGCCGCGCACGGCGTACTCGCCGAGGTCGGTGAGCCCGCGCACGTTGCACTGCGCGTCCGCGCCGTACGCGGGGACGCTCACGCCGGCCGGGAGCTTCGCCTCGGCCCCGGGCGCGGCCGCCGAGCCGATGGGGTTGTCGTGCTGCGGGCCGGCGCACTTCTCGGTCTTCCAGAACGTGCCCGTCGACAGGAACTGCCCCACGTTGATGGCCGTTCCGAGCCCGCCGGAGTCGAAGCGCACCCCGCACAGCGCGTTGTCGAACTTGTGGCAGAGGAACATGCTGCGCACCCCGAGCGCGTACAGCTCGTCCAGGCCCGCGTCGATGTCGTGCCGGTCGCACCGCGGGACGTCCAGGATCTGCTTGCAGCCGAACGGCTCGGAGGTCTCCACGCCCAGCACGACCGCGAGCTTGCCCTGCTCGACGACCTCGCGGGCCTGCGCGCTGTCGGTGACGATCCGGAACCAGCCCTTGCCGGGACCGCCGTACATCCGGTCGATGTAGGACTGGAGGTCGTACGTCAGCTTCGCCTGCAGACGGATCGACGTCATCTCGTCGCAGCCGCGGTCCTTGAAGAAGTAGACCGAGCAGATCACGCCGTTGGTGACCAGGTCGTTGACGAGCACGCGCTGACCGCCGCGCCAGGCGCGCTCCACCCACGCGTAGTAGTTCTGCTGGTGGGTCAGCGAGTCATGGGCGGGCCAGTCCTTGAACGTCGGCCAGCCGACCGGGTCGTGCCTGCCGTCGCCGCCCTTGGTGATGAAGTCGAAGACGGCGAGCGAGCCGTCGGGGTAGTGCTCGGGGCAGTCCTTGAGCGCGTCGGCGATCCCGGCCTCGGAGAACACCTTGCCGCAGATGAGCCGGCCGCCGAAGGCCTCGTTGGCGAAGAGGTGGTCGTGGGCGTCGGCGAATCCCCGTACCCGGCCCTGGGCGTCGGTGCCCTTGAACGGCTCCCCGGTGACATTGATCCGCGCGTCCGGAGCGGGCCGTGCCACGGGTGTCCACCAGTCGTTCCCGGCCGCCGCCGAACTCGGCGTGGGACTCAGGACGACGGCCAGCACCAGGAGCAGCACCGAAAGGACGCCCGCGTCCCTGCGATGGCGGTACGGGCTTCTGCGTACGGTCACGGCCCACGTCCCTCGGTCGGCGGGATGGCGCGGTGTTGTCCGGCGGGTGTTGTCATGTACGACACAATCTGCCCCGAGGATCGTCACTGCCGCCCGGGACGTCAAGACGCCGGACGCACCCGCGAGCGCGGGCCGCGCCTGTCCAGCCGGTGCGCGAGCGCGGGCCGGAGCGAATAATCGACGGCATGGGGCGTCGACTCACCGACGTGAGCGCTCCTGCCCGGCTGGCCGCGACGGACGAGGGCCTCGGGCAGGACGAACTGGCGCTGGCCGCCCGCAACCACGGCCTGCCGCTGGAGGCCCTGCGCTACGACCTGACCCCGCCCGGCCTGCACTACGTCCTCACCCACTACGACATCCCGTACGTGCCGGACGGCACCGCCTGGCGGCTGACACTGGGCGGACACGTGCGGCGCGCCCTCACCCTCTCGGCCGCGGAGCTGCGCGCCTTTCCAGCGGTCACGACGCGCGTGACCCTGGAGTGCGCCGGAAACGGCAGAGCCCTGCTGTCGCCGAGGCCGGTGAGCCAGCCCTGGCTGCTGGAAGCGGTGGGCACGGCGGAGTGGACAGGGGTCCCGCTGCGCCTCCTCCTCGCCGAGGCCGGTGTCGCCCCCGACGCGGTCGACGTCGTCTTCACCGGCGCCGACCACGGAGTGGAACGCGGTGTCGAACAGGACTACGAGCGCGCCCTCCCGCTCGACGTCGCCACCGGCTCGGAGCCCGAGGTGCTGGTGGCCTACGCCATGAACGGCGCGCCCCTGCCGCCCCAGCACGGCAGGCCCCTGCGCCTGGTGGTGCCCGGCTGGTACGGCATGGCCCAGGTAAAGTGGCTGCGCGCGATCACCGTCACCGACCGGCCCTTCACCGGCTTCCAGCAGTCCGTCGCCTACCGGATCAGGCAGGAGCCGGACGAGCCGGGAGTGCCCGTCGAGTGCATCGCTCCCCGGGCGCTGCTGATACCGCCCGGCTTTCCCGACTTCATGTCCCGTACGCGGGTCGTAGCGCCGGGCCCGGTCCGCATCGAGGGACGGGCCTGGTCGGGGCGCGCCCCGGTGACGTCGGTGGAGGTCAGCACGGACGGGGGCGCGAGCAGCCACCCCGCCGATCTCGAACCGGACCACGGACACCGCTGGGCGTGGCGCCGGTGGACCTACGAGTGGTTCGCCGAGCCCGGCGACCACATGCTGAGCGTCCGAGCCCACGACGGCGCCGGGAACGGCCAGCCGCTGGAACAGTCCTGGAACCGGGGCGGCTTCGCCAACAACCTCGTCCAGCGGGTACCGGTGTTCTGCCCGGATCCCGCCGACACCGTATGACGGCCCTCGCACCCGATCGCCCGACGTGGCACGGCCGCGCCCATCGCCCGGCGCGGCACGGCGATCTCCCGCTCGCCCCGCGCCGGGCACGTCATCCGTCGTGGCATCGCGTTCCCATGCGGGCGGCCAGGAAGGGTACCCGGACGCGGCCCGAGCCGAGGAGGAGGAGACAGCACCGATGAGCATCACCTCGTTCCCGCCGCACGCACTGCACGACTACGCGCTGCCGGCGGACGGGGAACGCGGCGCCCTGATCGGACCGGACGGCGCCGTCAACTGGCTGTGCGCGCCCACCTGGCACGACGACGCCGTCTTCGCCTCCCTCATCGGGGGCGCGGGCGTCTACGCCGTGACCCCGCGCGGCCGCTGGGTGCCCGGCGGCTACTACGAGGAGGGCACCCTGATCCGGCGCAGCCGCTGGATCACCACCGACGGTGTCATCGAGTGCCGCGAGGCCCTCGCCTTCCCCGGCGAACCCGGCCGCCTGGTCCTGCTGCGTCAACTGCGCGCCGTCGACGGCACCGCCCACGTCCGCCTCGTGCTCGACCCGCGCGCCGACTACGGCCGCGCCCCGCCGGCCGGCACGCACCGCGACGACGACGGCGTCTGGCACCTGGGCACCGGCCACCACCGTCTGCGCCGGCAGGGCGCCCCGACGGCCGCCGTACGCGCCGAGGGCCTGACCGCCGACCTGGTGCTCGGGCCCGGGGAGCGGCACGACCTGGTCCTGGAGTGCTCCGACTCACCGCTGCCGCACCATCCGCCGAAGGCCGAGCAGGCCTGGGCCGCCACCGAACGGGCCTGGCGGCGCTCCGTGCCCGCGCTGGAGAACACGGTCGCCACCGGCGACGCCCGGCGCGCCTACGCCGTCCTGCGCGGCCTGACCGCCCACGGCGGCGGCATGGTCGCCGCGGCCACCACGAGCTTGCCCGAACGCGCGGAGGCCGGCCGCAACTACGACTACCGGTACGTGTGGATCCGCGACCAGAGCTACGCCGGGCAGGCGGCCGCCGCCGCGAACGACCCCGAACTCCTCGACGCCGCCGTCCGCTTCGTCGGTGAGCGACTGCTCACCGACGGCCCCCGCCTCGCCCCCGCCTACACCGTGCACGGCACGCCCGTCCCGGAACAGCGCGAACTCGACCTGCCCGGCTACCCCGGCGGGTTCAGCCGCGTCGGCAACCACGTCGAGCGGCAGTTCCAGCTCGACTGCTTTGGCGAGGCGCTGCTGCTGTTCGCCGCCGCCGAACGCCTGGACCGGCTGGGCCCGGACGGCCGGAAAGCCGCCGAGATCGCGGTACGGGCCGTCGCCGAGCGCCGACGGGAGGCGGACGCGGGCATCTGGGAGCTGGACGACCGGCTCTGGACGCACAGCCGGCTCAGCTGCGTCGCCGGGCTGCGCGCCCTGGCCGACGCGGCCCCCGGCCTGCCGCTCGCCGGCACCTGCGCCGACCTTGCCGGCACCCTGTTCACCGAGACGGCGGCGAGCAGCGTCCACCCGAAGGGGCACTGGCAGCGCACCCCCGACGACCCCGCCGTCGACGCGGCCCTGCTGCTGCCCGCCGTGCGCGGCTCGCTGTCCCCCGAAGACTCGCGCACCCGCGCCACCCTCGCCGCCTGCCGGGCCCAGCTGACCCAGGACCACTTCATCTACCGGTTCCGGCACGACGACCGGCCCCTGGAGGACGCCGAGGGCGCCTTCCTGCTGTGCGGCTTCCTCATGGCGCTGGCCGAGCACCAGCAGGGCGACGAGGTCGAGGCGCACCGCTGGTTCGAGCGCAACCGGGGCGCCTGCGGCGCGTCCGGGCTGTACGCGGAGGAGTTCGACATCGCCCAGCGCCAGTTGCGCGGCAACCTCCCGCAGGCCTTCGTCCACGCCCTGCTGCTGGAGACCACCGCCCGGCTCGCCGACGCACCCTAGAGCCCGTCAGTGCCGGTGGATCAGGTGGTGCGGCGGCGGCTCGGGGCGGCGCTCGCCGCTGGGCATCACCGGATGCCGGCCCAGCACGAAGACCCCGGTGAGCGCCGCCACCACCCCGGCCGCCTGCCAGGCCAGCGCGCCCGGCGTCGTCCGCAGCTCGTCGTTGAGGAAGCCGATGCCGCAGGCGATGCCGCTCAGCGGCTCTGCGGCGCTCAGCGAGGGCAGGGACAGCCGCAGCGGCCCGGCCTCGAAGGCGCTCTGCACCAGCAGCAGCCCCACCACCGCCAGCGCCACCACGCCCCACGGCTGCCACGAGGCCAGCAGCCCGGTGAGCCCCTCGGCGCCGAAGATGCCGCCGCAGACCCGGGTGAGCGCGTCCTGCAGGCCGTACAGCGTGCCGGCCGCAGCGGCCAGGAGGGGCGGCCGGTGCAGGAGCCCCAGTCGCTGGGAGACGACGACGAGGATCCCGGCCACCCCCAGCACGCAGCCGATCACCACCCAGTGCCGCAACGCGCCGGCCTCGCCCTGACCGCTGTGCGGGCGCCCCGCCACCACGAAGGCCGCGACCCCGCCGCTGAGGGCCAGCGCCCCCAGCCACCCCGACCAGCCCAGCGGCTGGTCGCCCATCCACCGGGCCAGGGCCATCGCGAAGAGCAGGTTCATGGTGAGCAACGGCTCCACCTGGGCCAGGCTGCCCTGCGTCAGCGCCAGCGCTCCGAGGACCTGACCGAGCACCATGCAGCCGATGCCCGCCAGCCACAGCGGCACCCGCACCAGGTCCAGCAGCAGCCGGAAGGACAACATCAGGGACAGCGGTTCGCGTTCGGCCGCGTGCTGCTGGAGCACGAAGCCGAAACCCAGCAGACACGCGGCGGGAAGGCCGAAGAGATACACCACGGCGTGCCATCCTCCCGCCCGGGCCGGGCGAAGGCTCCGGACGGCGGGACGCAGGCCGGGACCGTCCAGGAAAGAACACCCGCATGGCTCATCGCCGTGCCGTCCGGCGCGCCGGTGGCGACGCAGCGAAGCGCCGAAACGGCCCGGGGGCGGTCACCTCACCGGTTCGGCACGGACGGACCCGACCGCGCCGTGCCCGGGCGCCTCCCGTGCCCGCGGGCCGGCGCCCCGGCACGTTTGAAAGCCGTGAGCTCCGGCTATCCCTCGATGGTCGTCGGCATCGACGGGCGCACGGCGCACGGGCGCACGGGGACGGGCGGGGCGGAGAGCGTGCGCTCACGAGCGGCCGGCGGACCCCGTGATCCGCGCCGGGGCCCATCACTCGAGGAGGTTCAGCTTGGGACGCGCCACGGCGGATCCGTACCCCGCCCCGTCCACCCTCCTGCCGGGCACCGCGCCCACAACGGGCGTGGCGCTCGTGACGGGCGCGTCCTCGGGAATCGGCGCGGCGGTCGCGCGGGCCCTGGCGGGGGAACGGTGGACGCTGCTCCTCTCCGGACGCGACCGCGCCCGGCTGGACGCGGTGGCGCGCGAGACGTCCGGCGTCGCCATCCCCTGCGACCTGGCCGGCGCCGACGGCGCCCGGCAACTGGCCGAACACGCCCTGCGCCGGGCACCCGGCGTCGATCTCCTCGTCGCCGCGGCCGGAGTGGGCTGGGCCGGCCCGTTCACCTCGATGCCCAGCGGCGAGGTGGACCGGGTGCTCACCGTCGACCTGGCCTCGGTGGTGCACCTGGTCCGCCAGGTACTGCCGCACATGGTGGCGCGCGGCCGGGGCCGTCTGGTGCTCATCGGCTCCGTCGCCGGGTGCGTCGGGGTGCGCGAGGAAGCGGTGTACTCCGCGGCGAAGGCGGGCCTCGGCACCTTCGCCGACGCGCTGCGGTACGAGCTGAACGGCACCGGCGTCGGGGTGACCCATGTCGTACCGGGCGTGGTGAACACGCCGTTCTTCGCCCGGAGAGGGGTGCCCTACTCCCGCCGCCGCCCGCGTCCGGTCCCGCCCGAGCGGGTGGCCGCGGCGGTGGTCGAGGCCGTGCGCGGCGGACGCCACGAGGTGTTCGTGCCCGGCTGGCTCCGCCTCCCGGTCGCGGTCCGCGGCCTGGCACCGAAGCCGTACCGGCGCCTGGCGGCCCGGTTCGGCTGACGACCCGTACGGCGATCCGTCAGTGCCCGCCGACCGCCGGACCGGACGAACGAGAAGGGAGACGCGTATGCGGGGCGGAGCCCGTCGTGGCCGGCTGCTCACCGCGGCCATCGCCGCCGTGCCCGTGCTGGCCGCCGCCCATGTCGTCCCGGCCGCCACCTGGCTCCCCGGACCGCGCCGTGCCTGGCTGCCCGCCCTCGCCGGCGCCGGCCGCACCGACCATGTGGCGCTGACCTTCGACGACGGCCCCGATCCGCGTTCCACCCCCGCCTTCCTCGCCGCGCTGGACGACCTGGCGGTCCGCGCCACGTTCTTCGTGCTGGGCGAGCAGGTGCTGGCCCACCGGCGGCTCGGCCACGAGATCGTCCGGCGCGGTCATGAACTCGCCGTGCACGGCTGGACACACGACCGTCCCTGGCGGCCCGCGCCGGTCAGGGAGACCCGGCGGCTGGCCCGGGCCGCGTGGGCCGTCGCGGAGGTGTCCGGCGCGAGACCGCTGTGGTACCGGCCCCCGTACGGCATCCTGACCGGCGACCGGCTGCTGGCCGCGCGCCGCACCGGGCTGCGCCCGGTCCTGTGGACCGCCTGGGGCCGCGACTGGGCGGCCGGTGCCAGCGCTGACTCCGTGACGGCGACCGTCCTGCCGGACCTGCGGGGCGGCGGCACGGTGCTGCTGCACGACACCGACCGGCAGGCGGCACCGGACTGCTGGCGGGCGGCGCTGGCCGCGCTGCCCCGGCTCGTCGGCGCCTGCCGCGGGGCCGGCCTGACCGTCGGACCGCTGGGCGAACACGAGGTCGGGCACCCGGCGCGCACGGCCCGCACCGGACGCTGAGGTCGCCCGGACGTCAGGAGCAGAGACGTTCCAGCGGGCCCACGACGTCACCCCGGAGCAGACCGCGGGCGGCCGAGGCGTGCCGGCCGGGCGCCGGGCCGCCGGAGGTGAGGCGGTCCAGGGACCGCACGAGCTGCCACGGGGCGGCGGCGTGCTCGGTCAGGCCGAGCGCCGCCATGCGGCGCACCCCCTCGGCGCCGTGGCCGGGGATCGGGCGGTATCCGACGACCGGCACGCCGACGGCCAGCGCTTCCAGCGACGTCTGTCCCGCCGCGTTGTCGACGACCGCCGCGCACGCCGAGAGCAGGCCCGGCATGTCGTCCACCCAGGACAGCGCGAGCGTCCCCGGCACCTTCGACAGCGGGCGGCGCAGACGCTCGTTGCGGCCGCACAGGACGACCGGCAGATAGCCCGCGCCGGCCAGCAGCCGGGCCGTCGCGCCGAGCCGGCTGCCCGCCCCCCACGCGCCCGCGGACAGCAGCACGGGCGGGCGTCCGCCGCCCGCCGTGAGCCGCCGGCGCCAGGACGCCTCGCCGGCCGGGTGCGGACGGAAACGGTCCGCCAGCAGCGGACCGCAGGCGGTGGCGGGGCGCCCCAGACGGTGCCGCACCTCCCGGGCGATCTGCGGGGTGAGGCACAGATGCAGGTCGTTGCCCCGGTGCAGCCACTGCCGGTGCACGGCGAAGTCGGTGATGACCACCGCGCTGGGCACCGCCAGCCGCCCCCGCGCCCGCATCCCGCCGGTGATCTGGGCGGCGAGGTGGAAGACCGACACGACCGCGTCGGCGCGCTCGCGCGCCACCTCCGCCCGCAGCCGGTCGCCGGCGAGCGCGGCGAGCGGCGCGCTGCCGGGCCGCGGCCCCCCGCCGCCGCGGAAGAAGGCGGCGTAGATGCCCCCGTAGAGGGCGGGGACATGCCGGATCGTCGCGCGGTAGAAGCCGCGCAGCCCGTCCCCGACACGGGCGGGCAGCAACTCCAGCACGTCCCGGTGCACGGCCTCGTGCCCGCCCGCGCGCAGCCGCCGGGCCAGCTCGCGGGCCACCGCGTCATGGCCCGACCCCATGCTCGCGCTGACCACCAGCAGCCGGCTCACGGCAGCCTTCGCACCGTCGCGGCGGCCGCCGTCCGTCCGGCCGGGCGGGCCCGCGCAGCGGGGCGGGCCGGAGGGCACGGGCACGGCCGGGTGCGCGTATGCGGCATGGTCACCTCGTGGGAGCAGTGAGCGACAGGCACGACGGGTGTCCGCGACACCGGCCGCCGACGGGCGCCGACCGGTCTCCACCCTTCGCAGCCCTTCGCATGCGGGCGGTAGGAACAGGTTTATCACCGTGCACGGCGGATACGTCTTTGTTCGCTTTGGCCTTCTTTGTCCGCCTACCGAGCGTGCGGTGGCCGCCCGCCGGGTTTCTCCCGCGAACGACAGGCAGTCGCATGAACGTGCTCACCGTCATCACGGCGCTGCTGTCCGCGCTGTCCAACGGGGCGGCGTCGGTCCTGCAGCGCCGGGCCGCGGTCGAGCCCGACGAGGTTTCCGGCCACGGCGCCCGCGCGGCGACGGCCCGCCTGGCGGGTCTGCTGCGCCGCCCCTTCTGGTGGGCGGGAGCACTGGCCATGTCGGCGTCGGCGGTCTTCCAGGTGATCGCCCTCGACTCCGGGCAGCTCTCGCTGGTGCAGCCCCTGCTCGCCAGCGAACTGCTGTTCACCCTGCTCATCGGTGCGATCGTGTTCCGTCGCCGCCCCACGGCGGGCACCTGGCGCGCCTTCGTGATGCTCGCCGGCGGACTGGCGCTCTTCCTGCTCAGCGCCTCCCCGGCACCCGGCGGCGACCGGGCCTCCGACTGGCACTGGCTCGCCGTCGGAGGCGGGCTGACGTGCTGCGTCGCCGTCCTCCTGGCGGCCGCCCGGCGCATGCGCGGCCCCCTTCAGGCCGCCACCCTCGGCACCGCGACCGCCGCCTGCTTCGCGGTCACGGCGGCGCTGATCAAGGAGGTGACCGGCCGGTTCCCGGAGGGGGTCACCGCGGTCCTCACCACCTGGCACACCTACGCGGCCGCCCTCACCGGCCTGCTGAGCGTCCTGCTGCTGCAGTGGGCGCTGCGGGCCGGCACGCTGGCCGCCTCCCAGCCCGCCCTGACCCTCGGCGACGCCCTGATCAGCGTCATCCTCGGCGGTCTGCTCTTCGGGGAGAGCATCGCCCTGGGCTGGCGGATGCTGCCCGAGATCGCCGGCGTCCTTCTCATGGCGCTGGGCATCATCGGCCTGACCCGGTCGCCCGTGATGTCCGCCGGCCGGAGCTGGGACGCGGCGGAGCCGGAGCCCACACGGGCCCGGCGGGACGCCTGACCCGCGCGGCCGCACCAGCCCGCGCGCGTGAACGGCGACCGGCCGGACCGGGGGAGCGGTCGCCGCGCCGGCCGGGTGATCCGTGTCCCGGGGGCTCGCCGGTCCGTCTCCGGGGTACGGCGCCGACGCGTGTCCCGGACGGTGAACCGGAGGGCCGGGCCGGTGCGAGGCGCCGTCGGCGCACGGCCGATTGTCAGTGCCGTCTGATTAATTCCGGTACAGCGAGATCGACATGGCCCGAAGTGGGTAATCGGTCGTCAGTTCCTGCGGTAGGAGGCCGTTCTTGATGCAGATGATGCTCCCGCGTCACCAGAGGTCCCAGGGTGCCCGGCTCGGTCGCGGCGCCGCCGATCTCCTGCGCATCATCGCCGACCCGGGCACCTCGGTCTTCCTGACGGTGCACGAGGGGGGACGCCGCAGGTACGCCTACTGGCAGCCGTTCGACCCGTCCACCGGCAGGGGCGGCGGATACGTGGCCCTGCCCGTGGCCGAGTGCGACGCGCTGCACGCCGCCGGCCGTATCGTCCTCGGCGACCCGCTCGTCGACCCCGGCAAGGTCACCTACCGCGTCAGATCCGCCCCGGCGCGGTCCGCTCGCGCGGGCGCCGTGCGGCAGATGGCCCGGGCGGCCTGAGCGCCGGGCGGGCGAGCGGCAAGTCCACCGGGCCGCCGTCGGCCCTGCCGCGGGTCGCTCGGCGGTGTGACGCGTGCGATGGGCGTGGTTCCCGAGGCCCGCGCCAGGTGATAGACACAGCGGCGTCACAGTTCCTGTCCGCCAGCAGGAAGGTTGCTGCCGTATGTCCGCAACACGCCGTCAGGTACTGGCCCAGGCAAGTGCGGTGGGGGCGGGTATCGCCTTCACCGGGGCCCTGTCCGAGCTCTTCGCGGGTACCGCCGCCGCGCAGAGCCTGGGCGACACCGGCTATGGCCCGCTCGTGCCCGACCCCGACGGGCTGCTCGACCTGCCGAAAGGTTTCCGCTACACCGTGCTCTCCCGCGAAGGGGACCGGCTCCGTTCGGGAGAGGGCCCGGTGCCCTCCAACCACGACGGCATGGCCGCCTTCGCCGGCCGGGGAGGCCGTACGCACCTCGTCCGCAACCACGAGAACCGGGTCACCGCGAAGATCCCCGTCCCGGTGGTCGGCGGTCTCACCTACGACCCGGCGGGCAAGGGCGGCTGTACGGCCCTGACGCTCGACGCCGGACAGCGCGTGCTGTCCGAGCGGGTGGCCATCGCCGGTACGGCCGTCAACTGCGCCGGTGGCCGCACTCCCTGGGGCACCTGGCTGACCTGTGAGGAGACCGAGGACCGGGCGGGCACCAACGGCTACACCAAGGACCACGGCTTCATCTTCGAGGTCCACCCCACCGATCCGCACCGCACCGGAGCCGTCCCGCTGACCGCGATGGGCCGCTTCCAGCACGAGGCGATCGCCGTCGACCCGCGCCACGGCGTCGTGTACGAGACCGAGGACGCCTTCGACAAACCCTTCGGCCTCTTCTACCGCTTCCTGCCGGAGAAACCGCTGGGCGGTGCCGGATCCCTGCGGGCGGGCGGCCGCCTCCAGGCGATGCGCGTGCCCGGCGTCCCCGATCTGTCGACGATCCAGGAGACCGGCGCACGGTTCGACGGCGTCGAATGGGCCGACGTGCCCGACCCGCTGGCCGCCGCCACCCCCACCCGGCTGCAGGACTACGGCCCCGGCGGCATCACCCACGCGCAGAAGCTGGAGGGCTGCTACTGGGGCGGCAGTTGTGTGTACTTCGTGTCGTCCTTCGCCCGCAGCGCGGACGGCTCGGCGGCCGACCACTACGGGCAGATCTGGCGCTACGACCCGGCACACCGCCGGCTGACCCTGGTCGTCGTGTTCGGCCCGGACACCGATGTGCGGCTGCCCGGCGAGTCCCCGGACAACATCTGCCTGGCCCCCAGCGGCGGCCTGATGGTCTGCGAGGACGGCAACGGCGCGCAGCACGTCTTCGGCGTGACCCGCAAGGGTGAGGTGTACGCGATGGCGCGCGGCCGCCAGAACATCGGGACGGCACAGGAGCCCGAGTGGGGCGAGTTCGCCGGAGTCACCTTCGCCCCCGACGGCCGCACGATGTACGTCAACTGCTACACGCCCGGCACCACCTTCGCGGTGACCGGGCCGTGGCGCCGGCAGCAGCGGTAGGTCCGCCGTCATGGCGGGGCGGGGCACTCGCCCCGCCATGACGCGGACGCCGGCACACCCCGTGGGCCGGCGCCGCTACCGCGCGATGCGGTGCCGCCGGCCGCCGCGGCGCAGACGCACGGCGCCGTAGACGAGGTCCACGAGCAGTACGGCGGCTCCGATGATCAGCAGATAGAACAGCCCGTGAGCGGCGAACCCGATGATGCCCAGGACGAGGGCCACGAGGATCAGGAGCAGAAACAGACTCATCAACTCTCCAAGTGGCTGCGGCCGTTCCGCGGCGGCCGGTTCGACGGCGGTGGCTCCACGGCGCGGTTCGGGGCGGGTGTTCAGCGGCGGCCGAGGCGGCGTTCGCCACCGGCGCCCGGGGCGTAGTCGAGTTCGTAGTGCGCGAAGACCGCCGGCTCCTGCGATGCCGGCAGCTCTCCGTCGGTGTCGATGGCGGGAGCCTTCCTCACCGCGTCCTTCGCGAAGGCGACCCGCAGATACCCCGGACCGACGGTCGCGCCGGTGAGCGGCACGAACGCCAGCCGGCGGCGGGTGGGCAGCCCCACGGTCACCGTGGCGAAGAACGGCTCGTCGGTGGCGGTGTCGACGTAGACCGACTCCAGGGCGCCGATCTTGCGCCCGCCCGGGTCGACCACGTCGTGCCCGCGCCACTCACGGATGTCGCCCGCCTCGAACATCATGTACCTCCACAGACCTGGTACCCGCGTAAGGGCGCCTGATGTCCCGCCGGCGCGCGGGCCGGCGTTACGTTTGTCCCAGCAGCCGCCGAACACCCCCGGAGAGCAACGGTGCCCGTACCCCTCGGTGAGGACGTGGTGGCGCTGCTGCGCCGCCCCAGCACCTGCTACATCGCCACGACGATGCCCGACGGCTCGCCCCAGCTCACCCAGACCTGGGTCGACACGGACGGCGAGCACGTCCTGATCAACAGTGTGGAGTCGCACCAGAAGACCCGGAACATCGCCCGTGACCCGCGGGTGGCCGTCGCGGTCTCCGACCCCTCGGACCCGGCCTCCTACGTCCAGATCCGCGGCCGGGTGGTGCGGGTGACCACCGAAGGCGCGGTCGGCCACATCGAGGCGCTCTCGCGGAAGTACCTCGGCGGCCCGTACCCGTGGTTCGGTGGCCGGGACCAGGTCCGGGTGATCTACGTGATCCGGCCCGAACGCGTCAGCGGCCCACGCGGCTGACCGCCGCGCGGGTCCGCAGGCGCGGACCAGGCATGTGCGCTGGTCAGCGGCCGTCCACGGGCCGACCGGGCCGAGTGCGGGCAGAATCGACGGTGTGGACGTGCAGCAGCTTCCGGAGAAGACGCCCGACGGACACTTCGTCGTCATCGGCGGGCGCCGCTGGCGGGCGACCGATCCAGCCCTTCCCGAGGAGGCCGCCGCCGCCCGCCTTCGACGCCATCTCATGGCGGCCCGTCGCGCGGTACGGTCCGCGACCTCGGCGGGCGACCGGCGTGCGGAAGAGTCGGCACGCGCACGCGTGCGACGCGCGAAGGCCGCACTGGTCGAACGCGGCACACCCTGGTGGGAACAGTCCGGGACCGAACGCCGCCGGCGCCGGCGGGACGGACTCGCGCGGCTCGACGAGGACGGCCCGCGGTGACCCGCTCAGGTCTGGAGGCGCTCCCGGTCCCCCATCACCACGACGGGGTGGTCACCGGGATCGAGGGTGCGCAGCAGGGTCCGCATGCCGGACTCCGGGACCGTGACGCAGGCCGACGTACCGTCGCCGTGGTCCAGGTGCAGCCAGATGCCGCCGCCCTTCTCCACACCTTCGGGCCGGGACCAGTCGTAGGGCGGGGCGCCCACCAGACGGTTGTAGTTGATGGCGATGACGTAGTCGAAGTCGTGGGCGTGGGCCTCGTCATCGGTGATCGTGGACGCGAAGGCGTGGTCGTCGTGCCAGTACGGCAGCCGGCTGCCCGGATTCCCGAGTGTGCCGCCCGCGTCGGTCAGGCCGAACACGCCGACGGGAGTGCGCTCGTCGTCCATGCGGTGGTCCGTCGTCCAGCCCAGCCTGCCGTTGTGCGCGGGCCAGGCCCCCGTCCGCTCCCAGCCCGTGGCTCGCCTCTCGTAGAGCACGAGGAGGCTGTCGGGCGAGTCCCGGCGCTCACCGTAAACGACCACGACCTGGCGGGAACCGGCCGGCACCTGCTGCCACATCCGGTCCCCGACCCCCGGGAGGCGAGAGCCCACGGACGCCGGGGGAGAGGCCGACATCGCAGGGTTGTTCGTTCCCGGCGCGCCACCCGGGCCCGTCGGCTCACCACTGCCGCACGCGTCCGTCGCCGCCAGCAGGAGGCCGCAGGCCAGCGCCGCGCATATGGCGTGCCGCGCACCACCGTGCCGCAGCCGCCGAGCAGTGGACCCCGGGACGGACCCGGTAACAGTGGATTTCCGCATGATCAGGATCCTGGGGCGCGTGAACCCGGCACGCATCCACACACGGCATCCGGCCTAACCCGGCACGCCCGGCGCCAGGGCGGTACCGGCGGGCGGGTCGCACCACCGCACGCTCATATGAGAGGTGTATGGGACAGATGTGCAGACGGAATTGATTGACACCGACTGATCAGGGAACCCGGGCCACGTCAACCGGCCGGTGCGGACTGCACGTCAGCGCACCGGCGGCTGTGGTCCACTCGCAGGGGAGAAGTCGTGACACCACGCCTCGGAGCGGAAGAAGAGTTCCATGTACTGGACGTGGAGAGCGGCCGACTCGTACCACGCGCCGCAGAACTGATCGAGCGCCTCGGCGGACCTGGCTTCACCACGGAGCTGCAGCGATCGGTCGTGGAGAGCAACAGCGCAGTGCACGGCACGCTCGAGGAGTTGTACGCCGACCTCTCCTCGACCCGGCTCCGCCTGGACTCGGCGGCCGCCGGGCTCGGCCTCGCCGTCGTGGCCGCGGGCACCGTGCCGCTGGCCCGCGTGCGCCCCCTGGACGTCACCGCCGACGCCCGCTACCAGCACATGGCCGACGACTACCGCATGGTCGCCGACGAACAGCTCATCTGCAGCGCGCAGATCCACGTCGACGTCCCCGACCGGGACACCGCCGTCCGCGCCATGTGCCTGGTCTCGCCCTGGCTGGCGCCGCTGCTCGCCCTGTCGGGCAGCTCCCCGTACTGGCTCGGGTCCGACACCGGGTACACCAGCTGGCGGACCATGCTGTGGCAGCGGTGGCCGACCGCCGGCCCGGCCGGCTGCCACCGGGACGCCGCAGACTACGACAGGTCGCTCGAGGAACTGATCCGGTCGGGCGTCATCAGCGACGCCGGCATGGCCTACCACGACGTCAGGCCGTCGGCCCACCAGCGCACGCTCGAACTGCGCATCTGCGACGCCTGCCCGCGGGTGGAGACCGTGGTGCTCGTCGCGGCCCTCTTCCGGGCCCTGGTCCGCGACGCCTGCGACCGCCTGGCACAGGCGCACGGCCCCCTGTGCGACGGCCGCCACGACTGGCTGCGGGCCGCCGCCTGGCGGGCCGCGCGATCGGGCCTCGAAGGCCACCTCGTCGACCCCGTCAGCCGCCGCCCGGCGCCGGCCGGCACCGTGCTGACCGGCATGCTGACCCGGCTGCGCCCGGCACTCGAGGCGTCCGGTGACTGGGACACCGCGCACGCGCTCCTGGAAGAGGCGCTGGCCCTCGGGAGCACCGCGCACCGGCTGCGCCGCGTCGCCCGGACCGGCGGCCTGCTCGCCGGCGTCGACATGCTGACGGCCGAGACCCGCGGCGAGCGGCCGACGGGCCGGTCCGCGGCCCGGCCGGCCCGGCCCGCCGCTTGGTGGGACCCCGTCGGAGCGCACGTCCCCGGCCACGGCACCACCGCTCCGGCCCGCAGCGCCTGAGCCGCCCGTCCTCCGGCCGGCCCGCGCGCGGCCTCCGTGGCCGATCAGGAGCCCGGGCCGGTCGGGACGCCCCGTCCCTCGACCCAGGAGAGTCAAGTCCCCATGCACACCTCGCAGCACCCCCCGGCCCCCGAACACCACCGCCCCTGGCGCACCGCACGCACGCGCGCGCCCGGGGCCCGGCACCGGCGCGGCACACGCCCGCTCGAGCCGGCCCACCTCACGGGCAGGGGACGGAGGAACGGCTGATGTGCGGGATCAGCGGAGAGATACGCCTCGACGGCGAGCGGCCGGACGTCGCCGCGGTGGAGCGGATGACCGACCGGCTCGCGGCCCGCGGCCCCGACGGCCGCGGTGTGTGGTCCCAGGGGGCCGTCGCGCTCGGCCACCGCAGGCTGAAGATCATCGACCTCTCCGACGACGGCGCCCAGCCCATGACGGACCCGCGCGCCAGGATCGCGGGCGTCTTCAACGGCTGTGTCTACAACTACCGCGAACTGCGCGACGAACTGAGGGCACTCGGCCACCAGTTCTTCTCCGACTCCGACACCGAGGTCGTGCTCAAGGCCTACCGGCAGTGGGGCACCGACTGCGTCCGGCACTTCCACGGAATGTTCGCCTTCGCGCTCGTCGAACTGGACAGCGGACGGGTCGTCCTCGGCCGGGACCGGCTCGGCGTCAAACCCCTGTACCTGACGCGGACCGCCGACCGGCTGCGGTTCGCCTCCTCGCTGCCCGCCCTCCTGGCGGCCGGCGACGTCGACACCTCCCTCGACCCGGTGGCCCTGCACCAGTACTTCAGCTGGCACGCCACCGTGACCGCGCCCCACACCGTCCTCAACGGCGTACGCAAGCTGCCCCCGGCCACGGTGCGCGTCGTCGAGGCCGACGGCACCCAGCACGACCACCGCTACTGGCAGCCGTCCCACACCCGCCGGCCCGAGTTCGCCGCCCTGGGCGCCGAGGACTGGACGGACGCCGTGCTGGACGCGCTGCGCACCGCCGTGCGCCGCCGGATGGTGGCCGACGTGCCCGTGGGCGTACTGCTGTCCGGCGGGCTGGACTCCAGCCTCATCGTCGCCCTGCTGGCCGAGCAGGGACAGCACGATCTCGCGACCTTCAGCGTCGGGTTCGAGGCCGAGGGCGGCGAGGAGGGGGACGAGTTCCACTACTCCGACCTGGTCGCGCGCCACTTCGACACCGCCCACCGCCAGCTCCTGGTGGCGTCGGACCGCATCCCGGGGGCGCTGGAGTCGGCGGTGCTCGCGATGAGCGAACCGATGATGAGCCATGACGTGGTCGCCTTCCACCTGCTGTCCGAGCAGGTCGCCAAGGAGGTGAAGGTCGTCCAGAGCGGCCAGGGCGCCGACGAGGTGTTCGCGGGCTACCACTGGTACCCGGCGATGTCCGGCGTTTCCCGGCAGCAGGCCGCCCAGGCGTACATCGACGCCTACTTCGACCGGTCCCACGGCGAACTCGCCCGCATCCTCGAACCCGGAGTGCTGGCCGGGCGGGACGTCTCCGCCGAGTTCGTGCGCGCCCACATGGCGGACGAGGGAGCGGAGACGGCGCTGGACGCCGACCTCCGGCTGGACACCCAGGTGATGATGGTCGACGATCCCGTCAAACGCGTGGACAACATGACGATGGACTGGGGCCTCGAGGCCCGCGTCCCGTTCCTCGACCACGAACTGGTCGAACTGGCCGCCGCCTGCCCGCCCGAGCTGAAGCTCGCCGACGGCGGGAAGGGGATACTCAAGGCCGCCGGACGCAAGGTCCTCCCGGCGGAGGTCGTCGACCGGCCCAAGGGCTACTTCCCGGTCCCGGCGATCAAGCACATGGCGGGCCCGGTGCTGCAACGGGTCCGCGAGGCCCTCACCGCCCCGGAGGCGAAGGAACGCGGCGTCTTCCGCCAGGAGTACGTCGCGGAACTGCTCGACGCACCCAACGCGCACCGCACCAGGCGAGGAGCGAACACACTGTGGCAGGTAGCGCTGCTGGAGATATGGCTGCAGACGCACGGAATCCGCTGACCGCGACCGACCCGGACGCGTGGGTGCCGGCGCCGCCGGGCGCGGGCACCGCCACCGCGACCGAGTCCCACGGCGGTGAACGGCGGCCCGCGGGGGCACCTCCGGCGGCCTCGGCGGCGCTCTGGCCGGCCCCGAGGACCAGGCTGTGCGCGCCCCGGACGGCGGTGACCGGGCGTCAACACGCTGGTCCTGCGCACCGACACCTCCGGTGA